>NZ_JACJQM010000017.1:0-127959 GCF_014696655.1 Nostoc sp. FACHB-888
TTCGACTACCTGTTTATCAGACATATAAGGCAAAAATTCCGTTACATTCTGATACTCTAACTATTCGGACAATTGTTCAAGTTATTTTTACATGAGTCCTTAGTATGACTGAGCTAATCTCTTGTGTTGCAACATTTGTCAATCAAGTTAGAAATAGATTAACAAAAGGATAACACTTGTCAGTGGTTGAATTGGGCATTGAAAAGAGGCAGGGGGGCAGGGTGCGGGGGGCAGAGGGAAAACTCTTCTCCCTTACTCCCTTGTTTCTTCCCTATTCCTAAATATGGTGACAGCTAAATGAAAACGTCAAAATAGAAGACACAGGGTTTTTATAAAAAGCCTTGCCTTAATTAAGGAGTTTATTATCAGTGGTATTACAAGTACAAACAAGCACTTACGAAGCTAAAACCCAAGAAATTGCTAAACAACTTCTAGCAGCAACGCAAGAAAATCGTTCCTTTTTTTCTTCTCTGCGGGATCAAATGCGCTGGGATGATAAATTACTAGCTTGGGCGATGAGTAATCCTGGGTTGCGGGTGCAACTATTTCGTTTTATAGATACGCTACCTGCTTTGCATAGTAAATCAGAAATTGCCTCACATTTACAAGAATATCTAGGCGATGAGTCTGTAGAATTACCCTCAGCTTTGAAGGGAATGCTAAACTTTGCTAACCCCGACTCAATGCCAGGACAAGTTGCTGCTACAACTGTTGAGACAGCCGTTGAAACTCTTGCTCACAAATATATTTCTGGGGAAAATATTAAACAAGTCATCAAAACAGTTGAACGACTGCGAAAAGAAAAAATGGCTTTCACCATCGATTTACTTGGTGAGGCGGTAATTACCGAAGCCGAAGCGCAGTCTTATCTAGAACGCTATCTAGAATTAATGCAACAATTGGTAGAAGCATCAAAGAATTGGTCAGCGATTCCGGCTATTGATGAGGCTGATGGCGAAGCAATACCAAAAGTTCAGGTTTCTGTTAAATTAACGGCATTTTATTCTCAATTTGACCCATTAGATGCTAAAGGTAGTGAGGAGCGAGTTAGCGATCGCATTCGTATTCTCTTACGTCGTGCTAAAGAATTAGGTGCAGCTGTGCATTTTGATATGGAACAGTATGCTTATAAAGACATAACTCTTAGCATCCTGAAAAAACTGCTCTTAGAAGAAGAGTTTCGGCAACGCACAGATATTGGCATAACAGTTCAGGCATATCTGCGTGATAGTGAGCAAGATACCAAAAACCTAATTTCTTGGTTGAAAGAACGTGGTTATCCACTGACAATCCGGTTAGTGAAAGGCGCATATTGGGATCAGGAAACTATCAAAGCAGCGCAAAAGCATTGGTCACAGCCAGTTTACAACGACAAAGCAGCAACTGATGCTAACTTTGAAACCATCACTCAGTTATTGCTAGAAAATCACCAATATGTGTATTCTGCCATTGGTAGCCATAACGTGCGATCGCACTCTCGCGCCATTGCCATAGCTGAAAGTTTAAATATCCCCCGCCGTCGCTTTGAATTGCAAGTCCTTTACGGCATGGGTGATAAAGTTGCAAAAGCGTTGGTTGATAAAGGCTATCGAGTCAGAGTTTACTGTCCCTACGGTGAATTATTACCTGGAATGGCATATTTAATTCGCCGATTGTTAGAAAATACAGCTAATAGTTCTTTTTTACGTCAAAATCTCGAAAATCGACCAATTGAAGAATTATTAGCGCCGCCGATTGTCAAAGAGGAAAAGAACTCTTTAACTCCTAACTCCTCACTCCTAACTCCTAACTCTCATTTCTCTGGTGCTGCTGATACCGATTACGCTGAGGAAGAGGTAAGAACGAAAGCGACGCAAGCTTTCCAAAGTGTTCGTCAACAGTTGGGTAAAACTTATTTACCGTTGATTAACGGGGAGTATGTTAATCCGCCGGAATTTGTTGATTCTCTCAATCCTTCTAATTTCAGTGAGGTAGTTGGTAAAGTTGGGTTGATTAGCATTGAACAAGCGGAACAGGCGATGCAAGCTGCTAAAGCTGCGTTTCCTGGATGGAGGAAAACACCAGCTAAACAACGCGCTGATATTTTGCGGAAAGCCGGTGATTTGATGGAACTCCGCCGTGCTGAACTTTCAGCTTGGATAGTTTTAGAAGTTGGAAAACCAGTTAAGGAAGCTGATGGAGAGGTTTCGGAAGCGATAGACTTTTGTCGGTATTACGCTGATGAGATAGAACGGTTAGATAAAGGTGTGAATTACGACATACCTGGCGAAACTAACCATTATATCTACCAACCACGGGGAATTGCTGTGGTAATTTCTCCCTGGAATTTTCCGCTAGCGATCGCTTGTGGAATGACTGTTGCAGCTTTGGTTTCAGGCAATTGTACTCTCCTCAAACCTGCTGAAACATCTTCTGTGATTGCAGCTAAACTCACAGAAATCTTGGTAGATGCTGGTTTTCCTAAAGGTGTATTTCAATACGTACCTGGCAAGGGTTCGCAAGTCGGCGCTTATTTGGTAAATCATCCAGATACTCATGTAATTGCTTTTACGGGTTCTCAAGAAGTTGGCTGTAGAATTTATGCAGAGGCAGCAATCTTAAAACCCGGACAAAAGCACATGAAACGGGTGATTGCTGAAATGGGTGGCAAGAATGCCATTATTGTCGATGAAAGTGCTGATTTAGACCAAGCCGTTGTAGGTGTGGTGCAGTCGGCATTTGGTTACAGTGGACAGAAATGTTCTGCTGCTTCAAGGGTGATTGTGCTGCAACCAATTTATGATGCCTTTGTGCAACGATTGGTAGAAGCGACAAAATCTTTGAACATTGGGGAAGCAGAGTTACCAAGTACACAAGTCGGGCCAGTAATTGATGCTAATGCCCGCGATCGCATCCGCGAGTATATTGAGAAGGGTAAGGCAGAAGCACAATTAGCCTTAGAGTTACCAGCATCCGAACAAGGATATTTTATCGGGCCTGTCATTTTTAGTGAAGTATCGCCAAATGCGGTAATTTCCCAGGAAGAAATTTTTGGTCCTGTGCTGGCGGTAATTCGGGTGAAAGATTTTCAGGAAGCGTTAGCAGTCGCCAATGGTACAAACTACGCCTTAACTGGAGGACTTTATTCTAGAACACCTTCGCACATTCAGCAGGCGCAGACAGAATTTGAAGTTGGGAATTTCTACATCAACCGCAATATTACAGGAGCGATCGTAGGACGACAACCCTTTGGTGGATTCAAACTTTCTGGAGTAGGTTCTAAAGCCGGAGGCCCTGATTACCTCCTGCAATTTCTCGAACCACGCGCAGTAACAGAAAATATTCAGCGTCAAGGTTTTGCACCAATTGAAGGTGCAGATTAAAGCTTGTAAGGTGGGCAATGCCCACCTTTTCTTATATACTAAATACAGAAATTTGATGAGTAATTTAGTCATAAAAATTGCTGATTTCCCTGAAGAATTTCCAGCGATCGCAGCAATTAGAAAATCCGTTTTTCAGGAAGAACAAGGGGTAGATCCCGCTTTAGAGTTTGATGGCAAAGATGAAACATCTCAGCATTTAATTGCTTATTTAGATGATAAAGCTGTGGGTACTACCAGAATTAGATATTTAGATGACAAAACTGCCAAAATAGAAAGACTTGCTGTTTTGTCTACAGTTAGGGGACAGGGTATTGGTAAGAAAATAATGGAAAAGGCATTACAAGTTATAGCTAGTAAAAATATTCGAGAAGTTGTAATTCACGCCCAAACATCTGTCAAAGTTTTATATCAAAAATTAGATTTTGTAGAAGAAGGAGAAATATTTCAAGAAGCTGGTATTACTCATGTGATAATGAGAAAAATTTTAATTTAATATGATTTTTCATTGCTATATCTATTAGTTTATCACCTGCCCTCTGCCCGCGACCGGAGAGAACAAGGGTTTAAGATCCACAATGAATAAGAATTCAGTGGCTATGGTTCGTAAATTCCTCTTGCAATCATAGTTAAGTAATTCTACATCTGTGGAAAACTTGTGGAAAAACTCGCGTATTTTTCCACAAGGTAATTATACTTAGTTAAGCTTTATCAGCAAAATATCAAGATTTTTACAGATTTATCGACAAAAAGTAAGATTCTTTCTCCAATTTAAGTCAAATTTAATCAATTTTTATCCGTTAATTAATATTATCGGCTAATTATTCAGCCGCCAAAGCTAATTTTTACGGTGTTGGTTGTGGAAAACTTCAAATACATTCTCAGGATGATTTTTGAGAACGGCTAGTCATGTTGATGCGATCGCTTAGTTGGCGTAGTGTTTGTGCTAAAGTGCGATCGCTCTCCTGAAGTTGGGTAATTTTGTCGCAACTATAGATTACCGTTGTATGGTCTTTACCACCAAACTCCTCTCCAATTCTCGGCAAACTCAAAGCCGTGTGTTGGCGCATGAGATACATTCCTATTTGACGCGCCCAGCTAATCTCTCTTCGTCTTGAGTTGCTTTTGAGGTCGTCTATTGAAACATCAAAATTATCTGCCACAACCTTTAAAATTGCTTCTGGGGTAGCTGTCATTTTTTCATTAGGCGGTTCTAAAACTGGTGTGATATTTTCCACCGTCATTGGTAAGCCCCAAATAGAAATATAAGCCACCGCCCGAATTAAAGCTCCTTCTAACTCTCTAATATTAGAAGTATAGTTAGAAGCAATATACTCAATCACGTCGCGGGGAAGACGAATATTTTCATACTCGGCTTTTTTCTGCAAAATCGCCATTCTAGTTTCTAAATCCGGTTTTTGGATGTCTGCGATTAACCCCATAGAAAACCGAGAACAAAGACGCTCTTGCAAGCTAGGAATCTGATTAGGAGGACGATCAGAAGCAATCACAACTTGTTTACCAGCTTCATGTAAAGTATTAAAAGTATAAAAAAATTCTTCTTGGGTGTATTCCTTCCCTTCGAGAAACTGAATATCATCAACTAATAAAACATCAGCAGCTCGATAATGCTCTCGAAAACTTTGCATACTATCCTTACGAATCGCTGTAATTAAATCATTAGTAAACTGTTCAGTAGAAACATAAAATATTTTACAATCAGGGCAGATTTTCCAGCGATAATGACCAATAGCTTGCATGAGATGAGTTTTACCCAAACCTACGCCACCGCATAAAAATAAAGGGTTAAACTCTTTACCTGGGGATTCCGCAACTGCCAAAGAAGCAGCGTGAGCCATCCGATTATTAGCACCAACTACAAATCGGGAAAAGAGATATTTAGAGTTTAATTCAGTAGTTTTTTGATTGTTATTAGAAACAGGTTCAGGAATACTGTTAGGATTTGTTGATTCCCAAGAAATCTCTCGTTCACTAAAATGAGAAACTTCATCACCTTGAGCAACAGTAATGTAAATTCCTACGGGATGACCCAGAATATCTTGTACTACATGAGCAATGGTATTGATGTAATACTTCTGTAACCAATTACGAGCAAATGGGTTAGGAGTACGGATTACCAAGCAATTATTTTCTAATCGCTCCGCACTAGCAGTTTTGATCCAAGTTTCAAAGGTGGGTCGGGATAGTTCAAGCTGTAGGCGCTCTAGTACCTGACTCCACAGAGTTTCTATGGGAATTTCCATTATCCACCACCTTTGCTGCTAATCGTCACAATAGAAGAGAAAGCATCAATTTAGCATCCAGACACGCTAGACCTAGAATAAGCTTTTAAGTTGTAATCATTTTGGGACATACCCGGTAGGCAAGATCCTAACATCCACTGACTGACACCGAGAAGGAACGACACATGAAGACAATAAACGATGATGCAGCCCCCAAAAAGATTGAAAAAGAAGCAAGGGAACTCTTAGCTGGGAGCAAGGGGGATGGGGTCAAAAGAGGCAAGGGAGCGGGGAGGAGGGAGCAGGGGGGAGGATTGGACGGAGCAAGGAAGCCGACCAATCGAGAACGTCCTAGAAGGACGGGGCTTGATACCCATGTTCCGCTCCGCTTCACGGCAACTCTTGGAGACGCTGCGCGAACGGGGCAGGGATTGCTCCCCCTGCCCCCTGCCCCCTGCCCCTCCGCCTCTTTGGTCATTTCTCCAAGCAAAGTACCCCTCGGAAGGGGTTTACGCCATAGGTTGTGGATGCTCTCATATGGTTTAGTAGTGCTGTTCCTGGGGAGCTGCTCTCTTCTACCTGCTAAGACCTTTGAGGCTCGACAAAGCGATACTCAAGCCCAAAAGACAACAGAACCCGATTCGGTAATTACTCTCCCACCAATTATCTCGTCGTCTGGAGATCCTAATTTTGTGGTAAAAGTAGTGCAAAATGTGGGGCCTGCGGTAGTTCAGATTGATTCTTCCCGAACAATCACTTCTGGCATACCAGACAGATTTAATGACCCATCATTCCGGCGGTTTTTTGGAAACGCAGTACCACAGCCTAGACAACGGGTAGAGCGCGGTAGTGGCTCTGGATTTATCATTAATTCCTCAGGCCAAATTTTGACCAATTCCCATGTGGTCGATGGTGCTGATAGAGTGACTGTCACACTCAAAGATGGCCGAACTTTTGATGGTAAAGTTTTGGGTGAAGATGCGGTAACGGATGTTGCTGTAATCCAAATTGATGCTAATAATCTGCCTGCCCTAGCTGTTGGTAACTCTGATGCTTTGCAACCAGGAGAAGCAGTAGTTGCCATTGGCAACCCTTTAGGCTTAAATAATACCGTCACTTCTGGGATTATTAGTGCTACAGGTCGCTCTAGTAGCGATATCGGTGCTAGTGACAAGCGGGTTGATTACATCCAAACGGATGCTGCGATTAACCCTGGTAACTCTGGTGGCCCATTGTTAAATGTTCGTGGCCAGGTAATTGCCATGAACACAGCTATTATCCGAGGCGCTCAAGGTTTGGGATTTGCTATCCCCATAAATACTGTGCAAAGAATTGCCCAAGAATTAATTGCTAACGGGAAGGTGGATCATCCTTATTTGGGTGTTCAGATGGTAACACTGACACCAGATATTAAAGAAAGAATAAAAAATAGAGCAGGCGATCGCTTAAATCTACAAGCAGATGAGGGCGTTTTGCTGGTTGATATCGTGCCGCGATCGCCTGCATCTACGGCTGGATTACAAGTCGGTGATGTGATTAAAAGCATTAATAACCAGCCTGTTACTAAAATTGAACAAGTACAAAAGTTAGTAGAAAGTAGCAAAATTGGTACTAAGTTACCAATAGAAGTGGAACGCAACGGACAAATTATCCAAATAGCAGTCCAACCTGCTCCTTTACCCGTAAGAGGGGAAGGATGATGTTAGTCATTTGTCATTTGAAAAGCAACTGACAGACTCTACCCCCCAATCCCCAATGCCCATTACTTAAAGGAGTTTTATTATGACTGAATTATCGGCAATAATTCAATTAGGCAATCCAACATTGCGCCAAAAAGCTATTTCGGTTGACAATGTTCAAGATGAGCAGATTCAAAAGTTAATTGAAGACTTAATAGCCACTGTTGCCAAAGCTAACGGCGTGGGTATTGCTGCGCCTCAAGTAGCACAATCATATCGTTTATTTATTGTGGCTTCTCGTCCTAATGCCAGGTATCCCAATGCTCCAGAAATGGAACCTACTGCCATGATTAATCCCAAAATCATTGCTCATTCAACTGAAGTTGTCAAAGATTGGGAAGGTTGTTTAAGTGTTCCAGGAATTCGGGGGTTAGTTCCTCGGTATAAAACTATTGAAGTGGAATACACTGACTGTCAAGGCAAACTACAAAAACAAGAATTAACCGATTTTATCGCTCGAATTTTTCAACACGAGTACGATCATCTCGACGGTATCGTATTTGTAGACCGTCTAGAAAACACTCTCGATATGATTACTGAGCAAGAATATCAACAACGAGTAGTTAATAAATAAATGGAAGCGAGGAGTAGGAAGTAGTGTATTAATTACGAATTACGTTAGCGTAGCGTTAGCGACACAGGAGCGTCATTACGAATTATTTAAGCGTGTGCTTCGCAAACTTGTTCGCCCCGCCACAATTGATATAGTCGCGTCGCTGGCATAGTCATATATAAAATATCACCAGCAGTGAGGTTGGTTTCTAACAAATCCCAGCCGTGAAGGGTTTGGTGGTTTGTTTCTACATATAAAGGTACACAATCGGCAGACATAGCTACATCTTTCACCCACTGACCACAAAAGACGTGTGAAGGTGTAATTACAGTTGCAAAAGCCACCCAAAGACTATCTGCTGTGATGCCATTGCCGAGGATGCGTCCCCCTAGTGCAGCAGCAGCAAAAGCTGGGGCTGCTAGTTCAGCCGGGCTTAGTACAGCCTCGAAGCCAAATAGCTGTTGCGCTATGCCAGCAAAATCAGGATCGGCATAATGAACAATCACCGGAATGCTGGGTGTTAAGCCTTTGGCTTTGAGGGCAATTTCCAGATTGGTAGCATCATTGCTAGTAACAGCAAGCACTGCGGCGGCAGAGTCTATATTGCTGACTTTGAGTATTGTACGGAAGCTAGCATCGCCCTGAATTACGGGGATACCCAGTTCGCGGGCGGTGTTGATATATTTATTGTTAGAGTCGGGTTCAACTACTACAACTTCATGTCCACTGGCGTGGAGTTGCTGGACAATTCTTACTCCAATACCACTCAAGCCACAGACAATGTAGTGATATCGCTGGGGAATTCGGGCTGCATCCCAAAATTGCTTAAAGCGACTTCCTAAGACAAAATCGGTGAGCATTGCATACCAAATACCGATCACAACTGCTCCAACTAGCATCATCACGATAGTAAAAAACTTGATACTGTTAGGAGCATTTTCTATTACTTTGTCATTACCCCCTGCTCCAGTAATCATGCCTACAGAAAAATATAGAGCATCAATAGCAGATAAACTCAACTCAGCCGACATATAGGTGAGTGTAGCAATGAGAATGACTGCGAATAATACAACAGCACCCACTACTACCGATCGCCCATGTTGCTGAAACTGCCTAAAATTGGTGAGGGCTTTCAGGGCTTTTTTAATCAATGATCTCCGAGGAGAACAGATGCGGGGTTGTGTACCAATAATTAAGCGATCGCCTACTTGTATCTCTTGTCCAGATATTACAGCTGACACCAAATCCATCTCACCTTCTACTGGCAAGTAATAAATCAGCATCCGCGATCGGTCTTCCCACAATTCACTCAGCTTTAGGCCCTGCCAAAAATGGTTTTCATCAATGTATTCTTCGTGAATTGGCCAAGTTTGCTGAAATAATTTGATTTGTCCAATCGCTCGGTTTCCCAGTGCTGCAAAGGTGAATACGGGTGCTGCTAATCCTACAACACTCATACTCAAGTGGTCTGGCAAACTTTGATCAAGGCGCTCCCCCAAATTTGTATTATAAAAACGGTTGATAATGCGAATCTGGGGATTCAGCACCCGTGCTTGCATCATAATAGACAAATTCAGAGCATCTTTAGATCCAGCGATGACTAAAGTATGTGCCTGTTGAATTCCAGCTGCTGTTAGGGTAGAAGCTGCTTGTAAATCGCCAACAATCACATCCCCTGCTGTTTCGCCAGGGATAGGTTGGTGATGAATGCCAACAACGAAGGCTCCCTGATGTCTCAGCAGACGAAAGGTCTTATATCCGGTATGTCCTAAGCCACAAACAATAATTCTGGGTTTCATGAAACGGCAGCATCTTTTAGAGGTGGGGCTGCATTTCTAGTTATTCATCAATATTGTTGCCCATTTTCCTGGAATATAACTGTAGCTGACAACACGGTTGCTTCAATTGGAGGCAGGAGGCAGGAGGCAGAAGGCAGGAGGCAGAAGGCAGAAGGCAGAAGGCAAAAGGCAAAAGGCAGAAGGCAGAAGGCAGAAGGCAGAAGGCAAAAGGCAAAAGGCAGAAGGCAGGAGGCAGAAGGCAGAAGGCAAAAGGCAAAAGGCAAAAGGCAGGAAGAGGATTATAAATTTGATGATTGAGGGTAAATAGTTTCTACAATGTAAAATTTAAGGATAAAAAAGCTTATTTCCGTGTGGATTTGCGAAAAATTGATGCACCTGCTCGCCTAATTACTTACAAAAATGTGGTGGCTTCCCGCCCTTATGTCAGATGGGCGATCGCTGACTAACTCCTCAAATAGGAAAGCTTTCTCTTACCAGGGTTTGGGCAGGCAATAAAAATAATTTAGAAAAACATGGCAACTTTTGTAGGTTGTGATACGCTATCTGCTTGAGAAGTGTGGAGGAACCGAAAATGACTAAGCTGCGCGTGGGGTTATTGTTTGGCGGTCGTTCGGGAGAACATGAAGTTTCGATCAAATCAGCACGGGCGATCGCTAAAGCCTTAAGTGCAGAGCAAAATGCTAGTAAGTACGAAATCCTGCCTTTTTACATCCAAAAGGATGGACGCTGGCTGGCGGGAGAAGCACCCGAAAAGGTTTTAGAAACCGGCAGTCCTCTACTGGAATCTGAACAATCAACATCTGTTGGTAATCTGACATCTAACCCTCAAGCGCAAACCCTCAGCAAGTGGCAATCTCCCTCTCAAGTAGCTCAAGTGGATGTTTGGTTTCCCATTCTCCACGGCCCCAACGGTGAAGACGGAACGATTCAAGGGTTACTCACTTTGATGCAAGTCCCCTTTGTTGGTTCTGGAGTGTTAGGTTCGGCAATGGGTATGGATAAAATTGCCATGAAAATTGCCTTTGAGCAAGCGGGACTTCCACAGGTAAAATACAAGGCAATAACTAGAACGCAAGTTTGGTCTAATCCTTGCGTGTTTCCGAAATTGTGTGATGAAATTGAGGCAGCATTAGGTTATCCCGCTTTTGTTAAACCTGCTAATTTGGGTTCATCAGTGGGTATTGCCAAAGTGCGATCGCGCCAAGAATTAGAAGCCGCGTTAGATAATGCTGCTAGTTATGATCGCCGATTAGTGGTAGAAGCTGGTGTGGTAGCTAGAGAAGTAGAGTGTGCCGTTTTAGGAAATGACCAACCTCAAGCCTCTGTCATTGGAGAGATTAGTTATGATAGCGATTTTTACGACTATGAAACAAAATACACTGAAGGTCGGGCAGATTTACTGATACCTGCATCAATTCCAGATGCGATCGCTCGTCAAATTCAGGATATGGCTTTGCAAGCCTTTGCAGCCGTTGATGCTGCGGGGTTAGCAAGGGTAGATTTCTTTTATGTGGAAGCGACACAAGAAGTTTTTATTAACGAAATAAATACGTTGCCAGGCTTTACTGCGACTAGTATGTATCCCCAACTTTGGGCACATAGTGGAGTCTCATTTCCAGAATTAGTTGATCGATTAATTCAACTTGCTCTTGAAAGGCATTCTCCTAGCTGACGGGAAAAATAAGCGAACTAATTTCCAAATTTTTACAGTAAAAAGTCACAATAAATACAGAATTTTGGCAAAAGTTAGCCAGATTTGGTAGCCTATATTTTACAAAAAAGCTACTTAAATCTGTACTTGTGTTACGGATACCTGATGCTTAATTCCTCCAGTACAATTTATTGACTAGAGGGGTACAAATCTGAAAGTAATCATGGAAAAAAGTCAGAGTGTACAGCGCGAGCCAACCCAACTCAGAAGGGCTACTCCAGAGCTGACAAACAGGAAATCGAGATTAAAACAAAGCTCGAATGTTCTGATATATCTGGTTACACATCATCCTTGGCTATTGTTAACCGGGTGTTTAGCCATGTTTTTAGGAGGAGGTGCTTTTGCCCTGTACAGCTTAGGTAATGCTGGACAGGTAGCACAAGAAGAACCAGAAAAAATCCCAGTTATAGTTGAAGAACCAATCAATGCACCCTCTGAGAATAGTAATCCAACACCTTTATGGATGGTGGCTGCGATCGTCCTCAGCTGTGGTAGTGGTTGCTTGCTCATTTTCCGAATGCTCAACAGGACAAAGCAACCGCAAAAAGTCCAAAAACAGATTAACCGTCATCAGGCACGCTTGGCACAAAACCATTACCAAAGATTGGAGCCACGCCTTCCCAAGAACCAGCCAGTTTTTGTGCCACAGCAACAACTGATGCCGCTTATGCAGATGCAACCTAAACCAAAACATCTGGTGACGGTTCTGCCAGCAGAACATAAGCACCACTTGGATACGCGCACAGAATCTTTAGCAGACCTAATGGATATTCGTAAAGAGAGTTCATTGTCTGCAATTTTACGCCAGTAGTAAATTTACTGTAAAGCAAAAACCTTTCAAGATAATACTTTTTGCAAATTAAGGCATGGTTATACCGTGCCTTTACTACTATTTAGAGTGAGCTACACCCGTAGGGGCACGGCATGTTCCCTACACCTTGGAATATAATCTTATACCAATTTGAAAAAACAATGCGACAGATGGGTAGGGGCACAACATTGTTGTGCCCTTACAAATAATTGATGTGTCGCAAACATTATTTGAATTGTTATTATACCGCATTTGAATGGGAACCGTTATATAGCTGTTCTCACTTCGGTTTAAACTGATAAGGATGAAAATAGCAGATCAGGCAGTGAATAATAACATAGTGCGGTTAATTTTGACAGCAATATTGCTGATACTAGTAACGGCTTGTGGCAGTATTGGACTGCTACCGACTAACGAATTAGTGCAAAAAGCAATCGCACTTGGGCTAGAGCAAACTCAACAGAAACTTAGCCAACAATTGGATCTAGATTTTCAAGGGTTTGAAATTAAGCGGCTATCAATTACCCACGAACAACCCCTAACCATTGAAAATTTACCAGCTTTCCATGTCCGAGGAACCTACGACTTGATCGTTAAGCTACCAAAACGGCGCTTGACGCAACCAAAAAAACCTTTCGACGTTTACCTGCAAATTCAGCAAGAAGGCAAAACCTGGCGATTGCTACTTCCAGAAAAAGGTAGTAAAGATACTCCATCAATTTGGCGTAGCTATCTCATCCAATAGAGACGGGGAAACGTTTGAATTGTCTCATGTTTTCCCAAGCTACAGGTTAAATTTTGTGTATCCTGTACTGTCATCTTCTGCAAGAATTAGAAAATCGAAAGATTCAACTAACGCCTATATTGCACTAGTACAGCACGGCGTAAATAGAGATACCATTCACAATTAGGGAAAAGCTGACAACACAAGCTTTTTGACTTCCGCCTTGCAGCACTAGTTCTGCCATAGGGATAGCTAATACCAATTTGAAAAAACAATGCGACAGATGGGTAGGGGCACAACAATGTTGTGCCCTTACGAATAATTGATGTGTCGCAAACATTATTTGAATTGAATTAATTTTGTTTAGCTACTTACTGCATCAATTAATTCAAAAAATTGTGAGATTTGTTTAGTCGAGCGAATGTGATAAACATTTTTGATGCTTTGAGCCTGCTCGATATACTCACGATATTTTGGGGTTAAATATTTGTAACATAACCAAAGCACGCGGTAGCTAGTAAGCGAACTCCTCAATATTGGACTGTTTTGGGGCCAGCCTTCTGGTGGTTGAAAGTAACCTGTGATAAATCGTTTAGTTACCCACCAAAAATGCACATATAGCGGTAAATCGACAAAAACCAGAGTATCCGCCTCGTCAAGTCGTAGCCAGAGAGTTTCCATGCAACCAAATCCATCAATAATCCATCGGTCAGTAACTAAAATTTGCTGATGGGCGCGCTTATAGTCTTCATGTGAAACCTCTGTGCCTCCTGATTTATATTGAATCTTGTCCAAGGCGTAGAGTGGCAAACCAGTGATTTGAGATAATCTCTTGCTTAAAGTTGATTTTCCGCCTCCAGTATTGCCAAATACCGCTACTTTTTTCATGGCGACTCTCCTTTTAGTGCAATCAAGCCAAATTTGGCACAAGCTTGTCACGAAAGAATAAAAGTTTTAGCTATATTACCTTTATACTACAAAATGTGTTTCTATAATATCTGTACTACCGGGATTTAAACATTTTTGAGGCATAAAAAAGACTCAAACCTTGAAACTCTACAAAGCAGTATTTCATTGAAAGCGACGGGAAACCTATCCCCAGGTGTCTGTAGAGGGATAGTCGCCCCGTCGCTTGGGGCATAGTGGCGGTACGATCTTCCCCATTCCCCATGCCCAAAAACTCCACCCACTCTTGGGATGGAGTTTTTCATTATTTCTACCTTCTCTGTTTCTAAGCAGGGATTCATTTTATTTCTATATGTGCAACAAAAAAAACCATCACAATCATGTTTGTTGCTACTTTCCCCAAAAGGGTAGCAAAGATACTCAACCACATTAGCGTAGTTATCTCATCGAGAAGCTGGTGTGTGCAAATGGAAAAACCATCACAATAATTTACGTATAACTGCTGGGAAATAGTCATGATCGAGATGATGGTTTCACCGGAGACAGGGCAAAATGTATATAAACTTTTTCATCAGTTCCATTGCTGGAATTGTGGTTGTGGTACTAACAGCTTTTGGCTTACTGCAATGGTTGCACATCCCTGCTGGTAACTTTCTTGATTGGGTGATTGGTGGTGCAAGCTTTTGGTGGCTGTTGGTAATTGTTACCGTACCGTGGAATGTGCATTTTCAAGCTAAAGAAGTCTTAGCAGAAGCAGCACAATCCAAAGAGAAAGGAATTCCAGTTGATGAGAAACAAGTGAAATATGTCACAGTGTTGGCAAAGCGATCGCTCTGGGTTGCCATTGCTTTACACTTATTCTCAGCCGTTGGTCTTTATACTCTTGCTGCCACTGGTATTAGTACGGTGGGATATATAAGTTCTGGTGCAGCTTTGTTATTAACAATTTTGCGTCCAGCAATTCGGGCGTATGAGTACTTATATGCGCGGTTAGCAATGATTCGCCAAGAATGGAAGTATCCCCGCGAAGATATTGTTGAATTGCGCGATCGCTTTTCGATATTGGAACAAAAAATCCAGTCATTTGAGGAGCAACTTAACCCAGAACAATCTTATTCATTACCTGCAACTCAACAACGCTTTGCCGAAGAAACTCGCAAAGATTTAGCTCGATTTGCTGCTAATTTGGAAGAATTACGGGCGACTAATCAAACTGAACATGAGCGTTTAGGAAGAGAAGCACGAACTGCGATCGCGCAACTTTCCACTGACGGACAATTTCTTGATCATGTCCGCGAAATTATTCGATTTTTTAAGACCGCTTAATTATTCCTTATGTTCGCCGATTAACTAAGGTAGCGCTAGCTTGGTCAACAGGCATCAGCACAACTTCATTAATATTGACATGGGGCGATCGCGTCACACAGAAAAATATTACATCAGCCACATCATCTGCTGTCAGGGGCATAACTCCCTGGTAAACTTTTTTGGCGCGTTCAGCATCTCCGTGAAAACGCACCTCACTAAATTCCGTTTCTACCATCCCAGGGTCAACGGAAGTTACACGTACTCTCGTTCCCAACAGGTCTTGTTTTAAACCTTCAGAAATTGCCCTGACAGCAGCTTTGGTAGCACAGTAGACATTACCACCGGGATAGGTTTGATGTCCAGCAATGGAACCTAAATTTACCACATGACCGCGATCGCGGCTCACCATTCCCGGAACGACATAACGGGAAACGTAAAGTAAACCTTTGACGTTAGTATCAATCATGTCTTCCCAATTTTGAAAGCTACCTTCGTGCAACTTGTCTAAACCACGACTTAGACCAGCATTATTAATGAGAATGTCGATGTTAGACCAGTCAGACGGTAGAGAAGAAATAGCAGATTCAACAGCGTTGCGATCGCGCACATCTAGCTGTAACAAATGAATTTCTATACTAAAGTCTTTGCTGAGAGTATCTGCTAGCTGCTGCAAACGTTCTAACCGTCGTGCCGCTAAGATTAATTTTGCACCTGCACCAGCAAAGATTTTTGCACAAGCAGTACCAATACCACTACTAGCACCAGTGATCAAAATGATTTGATTTTGTAGGGAAGTCATTGAAGAAAAAGTCAATAGTCCAGTGTTAATTTAAATACAGAATTTAGCAATTTAGCAAGTTACTGAGTACAGACATATTTTCTCAGCTATTAATATTTATTTTTTTCTTAGATGTTACTCAAAAGCTAAATCTAAGCTCGATTTTATCCAAAATTAAGAACTACTGGCACGACACAGAGAGAAGAAATCAACGCTTAACTGAACTGTATTGTCTTATAAACGTGAAAAGGACGGGTGAAAACTCAGTAACTGTAGCGTCTACAATGGGCTAGAGACGGTGTTAACTGTCCGTATGTCGTATGTTTAACCTTGTCGCAATGATGATATTCCCTCCTTGGTAAGCTTCTGAAACTCAATCCAACAGGCAATTCGCCCGATCATTATGGCGAAGCGTTTGTTCATGGATTCCCCCTCCAATTGCCACGCTGTGACAAAAGTGCGTTGGTAAACAAATTTGGAGAACGGGAGAATTTTATGATGCCTTTGGATGGTCAGAACAAAACAACCAGATCAGTTATTCTATTCATCAGTCTCTTCCTGGCGATCGAAGGATTAGACGAAATTGTTGATGGTGTGATGGGTGTAGCCTATCCGTTGATTCGTCATGATCTGAATCTCTCCTACCTGCAAGTCGGGTTGCTATTGACCATACCCAATACGGTCAGCAGTGTGATAGAGCCAATTTTTGGGGTTTTAGGAGATTTCGGTCATCGACGGTTATTGATTTTGGGAGGAGGCATCAGTTTTGCGATCGCTCTCTTGCTGATTTCCCTCAGCCATCACTTTTGGAGTTTATTAGCCGCATTGGTGTTGTTTTACCCGGCATCTGGTGCGTTTGTCAGTTTGTCTCAAGCGACGCTGATGGATCTAGAACCCACCCGCCACGAACCAAACATGGCACGCTGGGCATTGGCGGGGTCTCTCGGCAATGTGATTGGCCCTTTGGCGTTGGCAGGTGCGATCGCCTTGCACCAGAGTTGGCGGAATGTTTTTTTCACCCTGGCAGCCCTGACGCTTTGTCTGGTTAGCTTAATGTGGAAGTACCCGATGGCTATAGCAACGGTATCCACTCCAGTGAATTTGCCAGGCCCTAATATTCAAAAAGCTATCCGTCATATCATCCGCGCACTCAAACGACGCAACGTCCTACGCTGGTTAACCCTGTTGCAATTTTCAGATTTAATGTTGGATGTTCTGCGGAGCTTTTTAGCCCTTTATTTTGTGGATGTTGTGCGTACAAGCGACACACAAGCGAGTTTTGCTTTTACTATCTGGTTGGGGTTCGGCTTATTAGGCGATTTATTGCTCATTCTATTGCTAGAGCGGGTTCGAGGTCTCAACTACTTGCGGGTGAGTGCATTTTTAGTTTTGTGCCTTTATCCTGCTTTTTTGGCGATCCCGAATATCACCATCAAAATAGTTATTTTGGGCGGTCTGGGTTTCCTCAATGCGGGTTGGTATTCCATCCTTCAGGGGCAGCTATATACTGCCATGCTGGGGCAAAGTAGCACCGTGATGGCTCTTAATAACCTGGCAGGTTTAGTCGGTAGTTTCATGCCCCTGGCACTGGGTTGGCTAGCACAGCAGTATGGGTTACAGCTAACGATGTGGCTGTTTCTAGCTGCACCGATCATTTTGTTAATTGGGTTGTTTCATGAGCGCAAGTACTCCTAACTCCTAACTCTTAACTCCTACCTATTTTTTCACCACTTGCATACGTTGAGTTACCATCGTCATCCCATTACCCCGCAGAATGACAGCAGAAACCCAGCGACTACCAGGGGTAGATGGTGCTTGTGCTGTTTTAAACAGTCCGCCAGATGTTAGTAATTGCAAATCTACGGATGTGGGGTTGAGAAAGTTATCTGGTTTGATGGCTTCCTCTAGCGCCGTTCCTAGTAGAAAATCATCACCAAGCGGCTCTTGGACGATCGCATCAAAATTATACTTTTGACCAACTTGCACCTGCTCTGGTAATTTAAAATCAATTTGGGGCGGCTTGCTGCCAGAGGTAAGTTGGGTGCGTTCTGACAAAATGTCTTGGCGGACTATTTTTCCACCTGTAATGCGCTGACGCGATTTAATCGTGGCATTGAGAGCCGAATTATTACTGTTACCGGAGGGTAAGCCTGTTATCGTCGTTTCTGTTTCGGCAATAATTGCATTACCTTCAGGTTTTGAAGATAGCAGTTTTGTACTGTATTGCAATTTAGGATATCTTTGCCAAAGTGAAATCAAAGACTTTTCTAGAGTTTGGAGGTTTAACCCATCTCCATGAGTAAAGTTAGGGCTGTAGAATTGCAACACCCCTTTGACATCACCCCGGCTGGCGGCGGCATCAACTTGTGTCAGTAGGTTTTTCAAATCAGCTGGTGCATTTTGGGCTATACCAGCTTGAGCTAATTGCTGTGGTGTCGCCGCTTGAGTGCGTTGCCAACCACTTGTTAAACCAATGGTTAGGAGGAATGAAACTAGCCAGATACTAGCTGGAAATCTGAGTTGTCGTTTCATTAAGGTGTTAATAATGTTAGTCATTGGTAAGAATTTACTGATTTGATGAGAGAAGATAAGGAAATTGTTTTATCTTAGTTAAGCTAGACGCTAAACGGTAGAGGTTTGATGGCAAACGCACCGATACGATTATTAATAGCTGCCAGTGGGACTGGTGGACACTTGTTTCCAGCGATCGCACTGGCACAAAAACTTCCAGATTATCAAATCGAATGGCTAGGAGTACCCGATCGCCTGGAAACTCAACTTGTCCCTAAAGAGTATCCCTTGAATACTATTGCAGTTGAAGGGTTTCAGCAAGGGTTTGGAATTTCCTCAATTCGCATCTTGGGTAAACTCGCTGGTTCGATTATAGAAGTTAGACGAATTTTGAAGCAGGGAAATTTTCAAGGGGTATTTACCACAGGAGGTTACATTGCCGGGCCAGCCGTCATTGCGGCGCGTTCCCTCGGTTTACCCGTGGTTTTCCACGAATCTAACGCAATACCTGGTAAAGTAACTCGTTTTTTTGGCCCTTGGTGTAGTGCGGTAGCCTTGGGATTTGAAGTAGCTGCTAAGTACTTGCCTCGTGCCAAAAATGTCTGTGTCGGTACTCCTGTAAGAGCGCAATTTCTCGATACGGCAATTGATGCACCGTTAGATTTAGCCATTCCAGAGGGTGTTCCGTTAATTGTTGTTTTTGGTGGTAGCCAGGGTGCAGTTGCGGTGAATAAGTTAGTGCGCGAATCTGCAAATGCTTGGTTTGATGCTGGTGCTTATGTAGTACATTTAACTGGCGATCGCGACGAGGAAGCAGATAGCCTCAAACATCCACAGTATACAGCCTTACCTTTTTACAACAATATGGCGGTATTGTTGCAACGAGCTACTCTAGCCATTAGTCGTTCTGGTGCAGGCAGCTTGACAGAATTAGCAGTATGTGGAACGCCAGCGATTTTGATTCCTTACCCCTTTGCCGCAGAAGACCATCAATCTTACAATGCAGACGTATTTACTTCATCTGGTGCGGCGTTAACACTGAAGCAATCGGAGTTGACGGCACAAGTATTGCAAAGTAATGTGTTGAATTTGTTGCAGTCACCAGATGATTTAGCAAGAATGGGAGAAAATGCAAAGGCGATCGCAGTTCCCGATAGTGCCGAAAAGTTGGCGCACTTAGTGCGTGAGGTGATAGAGGCATAATGTTGATTATTTAGCATTAAAAACTTATTTTCCAAATTATGAATATCTTATCTAGCCAAAAATTCCGCTTCACAGTGGGTTGTGCTGCCTTATTGCTTGTCAGTTTAACCAGTAGCCATCTATATACTCAGTCAAAAACCAAACACCTAGGCCAACAAGATCAGTCTTTTATTCAGCAAGACAATTTTGCCCTACTTCAATCACAAATTTCCTTAACATCAAATCAAGCTTCTGATGAACTCACCTCAGGGTTTCAAAATCCTTTTACCGCTCAACAAACATCTGATGAAATTATAGGCAAAGAAAACGCTCTTTCATCTGGGCAGAATTTGTTAGCAGCATCTGCACCTTATCAAGTTGTCGATGAGTTCAAAAAATATAATTTTAGTATTAATGGCAGCCAGGTTGTTACTCCAGTCAAACTGCCAAATAGTAAGGTTAACTTCAATCAAAAAGATTTATTAACCGTTCTTGTTAATACTAGAAAATATTTTCAAGATTATAGTTCACAAGACCCAGATATTCTCCGTACAGGAATCCTTGCTAGTCAAGGAGTTACTGTGCCAGATGTCATTAAGACTTTAGATTTCATGGTTGCTGTTTTGAAGGAGGATATTGCTAATAATCGAGCTACTCGTTTACAAGATCCTAAGTTTATCAATACCAATTTCCGAGTTATCAAATGGACTGCCTATAACCCAAAAAATCAGATACAAAAACAATTACGAATTACTAAATATGCTGTATTTACTCATACCGGATCTCGTAAGAAAACCTCTAAGTTTAATACACCAATTTATAGCCTAAAAGATAGCTCTAAAAACAATACTTTTTATACCAAATATACAAAACAGGATGTTTTGTCGGGTATTTATGAACCAGGTGGTAGAGAGTTTGGAAAAGTTAAAAGTCTTGCATATCTAACCAGAATCGGCTTAGAAGAAGCACTAATGCAAGGAACAGTCTTGATTAACTTTACAGATGGTTATAAAGCCTTTTTTAACGTAGATAGAAATAATGGAATGTCTTATGTTCGCGGATTAAAAGCAACAGCCCAAAAACGTTATTGGTATTTTAAAGAGGTTGATGCCATTAAAGGCTATGGATACAAAATAGATGCAAAAATCTCAATAAAACCAGGAGTAACTTTTGCCGGAGATGTTTTGAATATCGGTTTAGGTAGAGTAATAATTATTGAGCATACTAAAAATGGTCGCAAACATCTGCAAATGGGAGTTATGGCTGATACAGGTGGAGCGTTTCTACCCAATCTTTATCAACTAGATTTTTTGGCAGGTATTTTTAAGAATCAAAAAGAATTTGGGCAGAATATCAGTCAATTACCGGAATATGCTACAGCCTATTTTTTAGTAAAGAAGTAATGCAGTGAAGGAGGCAGGAGGCAGGGGTCACTGAGCCTCTTGCCCTGACCCAGCATAAACCTAATATAACGCGATGTGCGACTTATTCTCAAACCCCACTTCCATTCCTCTCCCTTTGGGGCTACGGTGTACACGCAAGTATAACTAGCATAGGTTTCACAACTCTTCTAGGAGTTTCGTCGTGGCGTGACAAGCCTAAATTGGTGCAATAGAAAAATTGAATTATGTTTCTAAAATCCAATATTTCCAAGATTTGTAATGCATTATTTTAGCCTTGACACGCCAGTAGGGTGCGTTATGGACACGCCAAAATAACAAATGAGTTCGCCGAAATAACAAATGGGTTCGCCGAAATAACAAATGCGTTGGCGTAGACCGCCGTAGGCATCGCCATGATTGCAACAATTTAGCTTTGTCACGCCAGCGTAACGCACAGCAATTCTTTGGTGGATGAAGTTTTTCCGACTTGTGTGTACACCGTAGCCTCTATTGGCAATTGGCTGTAGTTGCGTTCATGCTTATCTTGATGGTTGATATCTCTAGTCCACAGTTGTACTGTGCTTATCCCCAAGGGAAATCCATTTTCTCCATCTAATACTAGTGTCGGATGAATGTAAAACCCTACATCTGTGTTGTTTCCTACTACACCGACACCCAAGGCTTTCAACCTGCCTACATGAGATTGTAAGTTAATTTCGCTCGTATCACTGATAGCTAATATATGCTTTCCTTCTACATGAGATACGCAGTGGTCTGATAGGCTTCGCACTAATTCCCCTACTGTCACATTCTCATTCTCCAAAAACCGATAGTATCCTATAAGTTCTGCTCTATTTTTACTTATTCGGCGAATGCTCACTGATTGATTTTTTTCCAAAGCTTCGTACAATGCTGCCCCCTTTTAGAGAGTCGCGGATCTCCAAATGCTTTTCCCTCAACTGCTTGTGCATGTATTCTGATTGGATTTTCCACCCTCTTTTACTCCTGACAACTCCTTTCCTTATTACTTTACTTGGACTTGTGTGTACACCGTAGCCTAAAAGGAGAGAGGCTTTGAGTTTGAGGCTTGCTCCCCAACGCTCGCTCTTAAGGGGCTGGGGGTTAGGTCTGTATTTCACGCAATTGAGAACCGCTATAGACCGCGATAGTTTAGAACTTAGGCAATAATTATCAAAAAGTAAATTTTACGGGTAATAATTGCTAGCAGCGCAGATAATTGCCTCAAAGCTCAAGTATAAGGAGAAGCCAAGAATGATTTTAAAACGTGGGCGTACGGTAATAGCTGCTTTGTTGCTCTCAGTGGTATTACTGACAACAGCCTGTACTCCGAAAACCCCTGGACGTTTTGACCAGGCGCAAAAAGAAAGTACTCAACAAAAAAACGTTGCGGTGGCTAAGACTGCAACTCAGGGTAGTGAATTTAATAAACTTTTCCCAAAAGCTAGTGATGGCTATCAGGGTGTCTATACCCAAGAGAAAAAAGGCTTTGCCAATTTGAAGTTGAAAAAAGGCGGTAAAGATGTAGCATTGCTGTCTATTTCTGATACTACCAGCACACCTAGTGCCGCAGCAAAATTCTCGAAAAGCACGAAAAAAATTGGCGGTTATCCCGCAGTGGAAGTTGGTAAGACGCAAACTGCAATTTTAGTAGGTAAGTACCAAGTAAAAGCAATTTCCAGCAATCCGTCATTTACAGCTAGCGATCGCGCAAATTGGCTAGAGAAATTTAATCTTAATGGTCTGGCTAAACTAAAATAATTTGCATTACAAACATTCAGATAGCAAAAACTAAATAAGGAGATTTTTGTGAGCAAATCGATTGTTGATTTGGTTGATCAATTGCCAACTGGCGGCTTGACCATTTCTATGTTGAAGTCCCTCGATTTTGTTGCTCCAGGAGAGTGGCAAAATACTGTCGGCTTTGTCAACACCATTAAAACCGTCACTGGCGAGGACGATGAAGACTTAATTCAACAAATTGGTGAAAGGGCGATTTATCTATTCAACGACAAATCCCAAGGATACCAAACAGCCTTGTGGTTATATCAAACCGTTGATGGTACAGATAAAGCACTTGGTGCAGCCGCTTTAGCTAACAAAGTTGGCGAGAAAATTCCTTTGTTGGGTTTTTTAAACTCTGTTACTCCTAAACCTGATAAAGCTCAAACCATCGATTTGACATTGAAATTAGTGGCTGAGTTAGTAGCCTTCTGTCAAATTAACGGCATTCCTGGAGACAGTATTGGGGATTTTGTCGCCTCTTTAGGTGAGTATAGTGGCGAATCACTCATCCGCATGGTGGCATTAATTTGCGTTGATGGTTTAATACCTCTGGGCCCAGACTTCATCAGCAAAGCGATATCTGGTCTTAATCAAACAAATCCACAGGAATTAGAAAAAAACTCGACTTTCCAAAACATTAAAGATGTGATTCCAGGTAATAATTCTGGTAGTAAACTCAATTTTATTGGTGAAAGCTTTGACTCAGTTAAAGGTTGGATGAATGGGCTAGTTAGCGCCAATAATTTAACGCCACAAAAGGTTATCCACCACTTGCAAAGTTTTGCCGATATTGCTGATGATAAGTTGGACTACCTTGCAGCGTTCCTGGATGTAACAACGAATTATTATGAACACACCGGTACGCAAACTCTAGCACGTCGCTTGATTGAACGGGCGGTGGCAGAGATTTAGGTTGATGGGGAGTGGGAACTAGGAAGATTTCTCAATCCCCAATCTTTATCAGGGTAAACGCAAATCTGCTGCGATCGCATATAAGTAAGGTTGAAAAATAGCCAAGTTTTCCAGTTTATCAAACTTACCTGTTTGCGAACCTGGGTCAAAGGCAGTGGTAATTACGTAAAGTTTATTGCCATCAAAGGCGACATGGCCGATATGTTGCTCTTGTACTCCACCTTTTTGCTTGAGTCCGGCGAACCCATAGCGAATTCCTTGAAGCTTACCAACGGCTACTGGTTGCGGTGGATAGGTTAAGAAAGTAATTTCTTTTCCATATTCACCCTGACGATCTTTTGCAACAGCAGTGTAATAATCTTCAACCCAAGCCTTAAGTGCTGTTAATACCTGGGTTTGGTATTTGGAACTTTGGTAGTCCACTTGGAAACCAGGTAAAATTCCGGCTGCTACGAGTTTCTTTTGGAAATCCTCGTTGTTTACTAATGGGTAAACATTAATCTCAACTGTACCCAATAGTTCATCTTTGGAGGAGACACACAATAAAGGCGCATTTCCCTTACAAGCAGTAACTTGCCAGTTAGTTGGAGCAGCGGTATCTCCCAAGATTTTCTGCCAGATATTTCCTTCATTAGGGTTGGAAAGTTTTGCAACGGCAGTAGCTTTTTCCACTTTGGGTGGAGAAAATTTGGGGAGAACAAATTTTGCTACTAGAGGTATTGATACCAGTAAAATAGAACCTAGTAATAAATGATAAAGTCGTAACATTTCCTTGAAAATCTAGAGCTAAGGATTGCAAATTAAGGATATCTACAACACTTTATGGCTATATAAAAAGAATACATTTATATTGCTGCAAGTTCCGCAAATGGAACTTTACAAACTATAGCGCTTCTTTGTCGAATCAGGTACAAGGTAGGGTTTGACAACTCTGCATTTGTGTCAATTGAAACCCAAGTGATTGAAATTGCCTGCGGCACACTTCGTGTAGCTTGCTTCTCCATATCTTTCGTAAGGACACAGCAATGCTATGCCCCTACAGCATCATCTATTTACGTAGTTTACTGCCGTAGGCATCGCAGGATAATTAAGAAAAGCCTGAAAACTTCCTATTTTAGGTAATGCATATCATCATGCATTTGTACAGTGCGTAAGTCTTATTGTTAACTGAAACGAGAACGTTGTTTATAACGTTGCTTGTGCCTAGCAATTGCTTTATGCTTCTCTGTTTCTAAAGGCATTATGTAGGCGTTTAGGAAAAATAAAGTATTAAATCTGAGAAGATCAGAAGGTAGATTAAATAAACTATAGTTTCTATTCGGTTTACGAAGACAAAACAATGACGATATTGACCGCTCAAACTTACACACTTTGCCATTAACCCCCACCTTATCAAGCTTACAGCTCAAAACGGTTAGGGGTTAATTCGTTATCGCCTAAGAATTAATCCCACATCGCCCTTCTCTGCGAGACGCTCCGCGAACGGATCGGATGTGGGGCTTCTTTTTGTTTTAACTAAATGTGAAATTTTTAGGAATCGACTTAGTAGCGATTATCGTTGCGGCCGGCATTACCGCCACCCCAGCTACCACGAGAAGAGTTGCTTCTTTCCTCACGAGGTTTAGCTTTGTTCACTTTCAAATCACGTCCCATCCACTCAGCACCATCAAGTGCATCAATGGCAGCTTGTTCTTGTGTGTCTGATTCCATTTCCACAAAAGCGAACCCACGAGGCCGGCCTGTTTCCCGATCTGTGGGTAGTTGAACACGATTTACTTTTCCGTATTCTGCAAAAGCCTGCTTTAGGTCCTCTTCTGTAACCTGATAGGACAGGTTTCCGACGTAAATTGACATAGAAATATCCGAATTCAGAGAGTGTAGAGGGTTAAATTCAGAGACACGCTTTTTATAAGTCAAAACGAGTTACTCAAACGAAAATAATCCTTATGCCCATGAGTGTAACACAGCCTTCAGCCTTTGAAGATTGTCTGATTGTGAATTTTATTCACAGTCACACTTTTAACAGGAAATCGAAATCAACTAGCGATCGCCCAGTTATTGAGTGTTTTGAAAATTCAGCTGTGGACTAAGGGGTAAAGATTATTATCGGTAGTGGGGCTAATCATAACATGACTAAGTGTCTTAAAAGCAAATTGAGAAATATTCATCCCAAAATCTCTCAGGTTTTAACTCTGCTCAAACTGCGCTAAAATCCTTTCTGCTTCCTTACACAGCATCTCGTGATATTCACCGTTACTAGCTAGCAAACCTCCCCATTGATTAATATCTCCAGTGTTGTACTGCAACGGAGTGCCGTCGAAGTGAGTAAATTTACCACCAGCTTCTGTTAAAATCAGTTCTGGTGCTGCCATATCCCAGTCTTTGGGTGCAGACTTGCCGGAAAGGGAAATGTAGATATCTGCCTGTTGCTCGACAATGGTGGAAATTTTGCAGCCTACACTACCCACAGATTTATGATTTTGACAGGGTAAGTTTTGTAGCAAGTAATCTAAGCGTTGGTTGCGGTGAGAGCGACTAACCACTAAGGTTAGATCCTCAACTCGTTTGCCTGACGACACTTGTAAAGGAACAGAACCATCACAGGTTTCTACAAATGTACCCCCGCCTTTGGTAGCGTAATATAACTTTTGAGCCTCTGGTATTACCACCACTGCCAACACTGGGCGTGTTTCTTTGACTAAAGCAATGTGAACTGCATAGTCTCCAGTTTTTTCGATAAAGTCTCGTGTGCCATCCAAAGGATCAATTATCCATACCCAAGGGGCGGAAGGGTGTGCGCCTGTAGTTGGAGATTGATAAGTTTCTTCGCTGATGTAAGCAAAATCTTCATTACCCAAAGTTGCTTGTAGCTTCTGTAAAATGTATTGACTCACAGCTACATCTGCAACAGTAACAGGCTCATTCTGTTTATATTTTACTTCTAAGTCAGGGTCTTTTGCAGTACCGTGATAATACGATCGCAGTATATCTGCTGCTTGCCAACCTACCTCACGAGCGATCGCTAATATTTCTTTTAAGTCTTTCATTAAATTTGACCTTATTAATCTGACTACTCAGCACTTTAAATCCATCCAGCGCCGAGTGCCAAAAAATTTACAGGAATCAGCCGCAATATTAGCTGCCAGTGCCAGTGCATCAGTAAAACTTTCTCTTAAAATGTAATGACAGAAAGCACCGTGGAAAATATCTCCAGCCCCTAATGTATCAACCGCTTGAATCTGCGGTACATTTACGATACCAGTTTTGGTGCAACTCCAGTATTCAATTGGTTTTTGCCCGTGGGTAATCGCAATATGAGGAATGTTAAATCCACTCAGATAGGCAAAAACATTTTCTCCAGTCTGGCAGTTGGGGGGATAAAAATTAGCTGAACAGACGGCATAATCTACAAACGGCAGAATTTGCTCAAATCCAGGCTTCCAACTCCCACCATCAATTACTACTGGGATATTTTTGACTTTAGCCATTTGGGCTATGGAATAACTAACGGCCATCTGATGTCCATCAATCAGTACGATATTGACATTTTGTAAAATATCTGCCGGGATAGATGCGCTGCTGGCTTGAGTTTTGACAGCATTGATGGAAACTACAGCGCGTTCACCCGTACTTTGGGTGACAATAATTGAGGAGACAGGCGGTGCTAAATCAGTGGTAGGCTCAAGGTCTGCGATCGCAACTTTGTAATTTGCCAAATCACCTCGAATTAGCTGTGTCATTGGGTGAGAACCAACTACACCCAAGACTGTAGCCTGATTTCCTAAATGGCTGAAAGTCACAGCCGCGTTTGTAACTGGCCCCCCTGCTGCCACAATATAGTCAGTAGCGACAATTTTCTGATTATTCTTAGGGGCAGAGTCAGCAAGGTAAATCAAATCTAAGGTTACCAAGCCCACAAATAACCCATGAGCCGATTTCAGATTTTGAATTTTGGATTTTAGATTATCCATTTATCATTTATGTTCGTATAAGTGCATAAATTATTTTTAACTCCTGTACAGACGCGATTAATTGCGTCTCTAATTCCTAACTTTTAACTCTTGCTCATGCAAACCGATCCAAAACCAGGAACACTTTACGTTGTCGGCACACCAATTGGCAACCTGGAAGATATAACCTTTCGGGCTGTGCGAATTTTGCAGACTGTGGATATCATTGCTGCGGAAGACACGCGTCACACAGGGAAACTCCTACAGCATTTTCAAGTTAAGACACCCCAGGTGAGTTATCACGAACACAATCGTACCAGCCGCATTCCAGAATTATTAGAGCATTTAATTAACAATAAAGCGATCGCTCTTGTGAGTGATGCGGGAATGCCAGGAATTTCCGATCCGGGATATGAACTGGTGAAAGCCTGCATTGAGGCGGGAATTTCAGTAGTTCCCATTCCTGGCGCTAGTGCGGCAATTACAGCATTGAGTGCAGCGGGATTACCAACGGATCGGTTTGTCTTTGAAGGCTTTCTCCCAGCGAAAAGTCAACAGAGACAAGAACATTTAGAGTCTCTGCAAACAGAATCTCGCACATTGATTTTTTACGAATCGCCCCACCGTTTGCGAGATACTTTGCAAGATTTAGCTCTTGTTTGGGGAAGCGATCGCCAAATTGTGCTAGGGCGGGAGTTAACTAAATTGTATGAGGAATTTTGGCGGGGGACAATTGCCGAGGCGATCGCTCACTACAGCCAACGAGAACCCCAAGGCGAATATACATTAGTAGTGGCGGGAATTCCAGCTAGTCAGCCCCAACTGACAGAAGAGGAATTGAAAGCCGAATTGAAACAGTTAATTAGTCAAGGAATATCGCGATCGCAAGCTAGCCGTCAGTTAGCAAAATTTACCTCCCTTCCCCGTCGCCAACTTTATCAACTAGCTCTTTCTATAGTTCTCACTCCTGAGTTGTGAGCAGCTAATACCACTTTCATACAATCTCAAATTCAAATCTTTATTATCTCTCTGTGAACAATTGAATGCACAGACTTTTCTGCTTGATATTTTAAGACAAGCATAATCATCAAGTTGAATACACACTCCTATTTAGGGTTGATTCTCAGTTATTGTTACTAAATTTATCAAAAAGTGAAGGTTCAAAACCTCGCCCCTGGTGGGCGAAACAGTCCTTGTATCGCAAGGTAGGTAAAAACCCCACCCCTAGTGTCGAGCTTAGTTTAATTGCGAATTGCGAATTGCGAATTGGTTTTATATATTCATCCTCAAAGACAACCTAGTGAATATTCAAATAATATCTAAAGATTTTTGATATTAGTTCTCTAGATAGATCAGTAATTTTGTAGACAAACTTTAATATGAAATAGTCGAAAGCAAACAAATAAGATTTTCAAGGAAGGAAAAATACAATGGGTAACATTATTGCTTGGCTGGTTTTGGGTTTAATTGCAGGTGCATTGGCTAAGTTATTTTATCCAGGAACCCAAGGTGGCGGTATTCTTTCCACCATTATATTAGGGATACTTGGAGCCGTAGTTGGGGGTTATCTGGGTCAAGCTTTATTAGGAAGTGGTTCGGCAGCCGCCGCATCTGCTGGAGCTTTCTCGCTTGGAAGCATTTTATTTGCTGTTCTTGGTGCTATGCTACTAATTTTCCTTTGGGGTTTACTGACTCGTCGGGCTGTGTAATTACCTCAAATTAGCTCACACTCTTAGGATGGGAATCACTTCAATCCGCAACAAACCGATAAAATGACATTAGAAAAGGAGCGAACAACTGTAGGAGTTTTCGCTGGATGTTCCGATACACAATTAGTACTTCAGGAACTAAATGCTTCTAATTTTCCAATGCAGAAAGTTTCTGTAATTGCACGGAATGCAGAAGAAAAAAGTGATATTGCTGGTGTTCAAGTTAAAGAGCGCACTAGCAATACATCTTCTGAAGATACTAATGAAGGCATCGTTACTGGTGCTTTAGGCAATGTTACTTGCGGCTTATTAACTGGTTTAGTCCTCTCGGTAATTCCTAGTATAGGACGAGTTATGCTAGCTGGAGCAGAAGCAACAGCGATCGCTACCACTTTAGCTGGTGGTGATGAGGTTAATACAGTGGCAGGTGGTTTGCCTAGTGTGTTATTAGCTTTAGGAATTCCTAAAGAGCAAGCGCAGGGCTACAGCGATCTAGTTTGTAAAGGTTACTATTTGGTAATAGTAACCGGTATAGATATAGAAATTCGCGTTGCCAAGAGGATTTTTAATCGCCGTGATATTCAACAGTGGAGCATTTATAAGCCATACTTGACTCCAAATAGCCGCTATAAAAAAGCAGTTGGTGTTTTTTATACACACCAAGACACAGAAAAAGCACTTACTGAACTAAGAACTGCTGGCTTCCCTATGAGTCAAGTCTTGGTGATTGCTAAGGATATAAACAGGCTCAATAGTCTTGTTGAGCTAGATATCAGCAATTATAAAGATTATCACACTACTTTAGAAATTCCTGACGATCTAGCTAGGGATTATAAAGCTCAAGTTAACCTTGGTAATTACTTATTAGTCCTAAATAGTACTGATATCTACATGGCAGGTGCAAGAGCTATTTTAGAGAGTAATAAAATTCAAGATTTTCGTATCTATAGCCAATCTGTAGCTAATGCTAGTATAAGCGATCGCGAAGTTATTAGCCAATAGGCTAGCATTAACTTTAAAAAGCCTTCCGTCATGAGCATTCGTTAAACGTCAAAGTTAATCTTAAGGGGTTTGACATTATAACGGTATTGTGCATAGTCACGAAGATTTTTAGAGAGTAAAAGTAGATTGTTTGCCCTAAAAAGGAGATAATCATAATGAATATAAGCTGTTTTTAAAGTCGTAACTTCCCGCCAGAATACTGTTTTATATAACTTAGGCTATGGCTGAACTGCATAGTCAAATATAATAAAATTGATGTTATATTTAACATCAACCAATATATTATTTATAAATAAAAATTATGGTTAAATGAGCTTAATTTTTATTATTCGGCTTCTGTATTACTATCCAGTATAGTAAGTTGTAAGCAAACTACCGATTTTAAATTAAATCAATGCAACACTTGCAGTATATAAATTGCAAGCTCAGTATTAGAATTTTGTACTTACTTTCTGTAAAGTATTAGAAATTCTGAATTTTGCTTGATCATACATCTATTTTCTCAATACTAACTAAAACTTGTTGTTTAACTATCACAATAAAATATTGAGTGATCGTTAAATTTGTTTTAAGATTATTTCAAGCTCAAATTTAAGCTACAACAGGCTCGCCTTAAGGGAAGATAATATCTGTTTCAAACAGCAAAATTGTAGTTTCACAACTAATCCTACCCATTTCTGGCTCTGAACCCATTTCCATTTCTACAAGATACGACCAGTATTCAGAGTTATGAAAGTATTTTATTATAGTTCCTAATCCACCAATAAATTCTACCTTTTGCCCTTTGCAGAATTTGGGTATTTTTAGGTCAACTACTGTACTCATAAAAACCACCATTCTTTAGTTAAAGCCTATTATTAAATTTATAATCTAATAATAAGGATTTTATTATCCACCACAAGATTCAATAAAAATAATGGTGGCTGCTTCTTTAGAAAGAAGTTATACTATCTCAATGTTTAATGTTAAACTCAATATTAAAATATTAGAAAATTCTATTTTTTTATATGTTTTTTATAAAATGGTTAAATAATATAAATATATTTATATATTAAGAAGCGAAGAATATTATTTAGCAATAAATCATTGAAATAACTGCCTGGAATAATGTTGAAACGTTTGAAGATTGGAACCAAAATTGGAATTAGTTTTGCCCTAAGCTTGGCAACTCTGACCGTTATTGGTTTAATCTCCTACCAAAGCACCAATGAGCTAATTGAAACTTCGCGTAAAGAAAGCCATACCTACCAAGTATTAAGTCAGCTTGAAGACCTCAATTTGCAACTGACAAATGCTGAAACAGGCCAGCGCGGTTACATTATTACTGGAGAAGAGCGCTATTTAGAACCTTATAACGTTGCCATTCAAGTACTGAATCAAAAAGTCAATGAAATTGAGAGGTTAACGGCAGATAACCCCAACCAACAAAATCGCCTTGATGTTTTACAGCCCCTCGTAATCGAGAGAATGGCTGTAATGAAAGGTGTCATTGAGTTACGGCGAAGCCAGGGCTTAGAAGCATCCCAGAAAGCTGTTCTGACAGACCAGGGTAAGCAGCTGATGGATAAGATCGGGGAAGTTATCCAGGCGATGAAAACTGAGGAGAACAGACTACTGCAACAGCGCTCTACTAGGGCAAAAATTGCTGGTCAAAAAACGATCGCTAGCATTATCTATAGTATTCCTTTGTTTTCTTTGATCTTAGGTTTGATCGGATTCGCCTTGACCAGACATATCTCAGTACCTCTGAAGCAAGTTTCTGATTTGGCAGAAAAAATGGCGGATGGGGATTTATCTGTGAGTTTACCAGATAGCGATCGCCACGATGAAATCGGCGTGTTAACTCGCACCTTTAACCAGATGATCGTTAATCTGCAAAACACAACTAAAAAAAATGATGAACAAAGCTGGCTAAAGTCTAATTTGGCTGAATTTACCAAGATGCTCCAAGGGCATCGAAATCTAGAAAGTGCGTCTCGCCTAATTTTGTCAAATCTAGCACCACTGGTTGGGGCATCGCAGGGCGTTTTTTATTTCATGGACTCCATAGACGACGAGCCTGTACTGAAATTATTAAGTAGTTATGCTTATAAAGAGCGCAAAACTCTAGCAAACCAGTTTCGTTTGGGCGAGGGATTGGTGGGACAATGCGCCCTAGAAAAACAAAGAATTCTCCTAACACAAGTTCCTAGCGACTATATCCGTATCAGTTCCGGTTTAGGGGAAGCTCCACCGCTAAATATTATTGTCTTGCCTATACTATTTGAGACGCAGGTGAGTGCTGTAATTGAACTTGCTTCTTTTACGCCTTTGAGTCACCTGCATCTGACATTTTTAGACCAATTTAGTGAAATTATTGGTGTATTTTTAAATAACATCGCTTCCCAATTGCAAACTCAGCGACTACTTGAAGAGTCTGTTGCTTTAACAGAGGAACTGCAAAACCAGCAAGAAGAACTACAGCAGAGCAATCAACGCTTGGAAGAACAGGCGCACGAGTTAGAAGAATCACAATTTCTTGTCAAGCAGTCTAACGAAGAATTACAGCAATTAAATGAGGAGCTAGAAGAAAAGGCAGAACTGTTAGAAGTCCAAAATCGGGAAGTTGCTCGCAAGAACCAGGAAGTTGAGCGGGCGAGGCAGTCTTTTGAAGAAAAAGCTGAACAGCTGGCGTTGTCTTCCAAATATAAGTCGGAATTTCTTGCCAATATGTCCCATGAGTTAAGGACACCGCTAAATAGCCTGTTAATTTTAGCAAGGCTGCTAGCAGATAACTCCCTTAACAACTTGACCGACAAACAAGTAGAGTACAGCCAAACTATTTACTCGGCTGGGACTGATTTGCTGGAGTTGATCAATGACATTTTAGATTTGGCAAAAATTGAATCGGGTACTATGTTGCTCGATATTGAACAAATTGCTTTTACAGATTTGGAGGCATCTCTAGAGCAGACTTTCCGGCAAGTTGCTCACAATAAAGAACTCAGTTTTACTATTGAACGAGATGAGAAGTTACCACCAACAATTTATAACGACTCCAAACGTCTGCAACAAGTACTGAAAAATCTCCTAGCTAACGCCTTTAAGTTTACTGAACAAGGAGGCGTAAAGTTACAGATTAGCACGGCAACTGACGCAGCCGAAGTTAATAATCCCATAATTGCTTTTGCAGTTAGCGACACGGGTATAGGCATTCCAGTCGAGAAACATAAGATTATTTTCGAGGCATTTCAGCAGGCAGATGGCACAACCAGCCGCAAGTACGGGGGAACTGGCTTAGGCCTATCCATCAGCCGCGAATTGGCTCAATTGTTGGGCGGCAGAATTGAAATAGTCAGCCAACCAGGGCAGGGAAGCACCTTCACCCTGTACTTGCCCATGCGGCAAGAAAATAATGGTAAAAATATTCTTAGCCCACTATCCCCTCAGCCTACCACCTCTACTCGCACAGCGTCGATTGCAAAAGAAGTGCCAATAGTCGAAAACAAACCCGCAACAGTGGATACCTTAGGAACCGCGAAAGTACTTACCACCTTTGCCAACGAAATCCCAGATGATCGGGAAATAATTCAACCGGGCGATCGCATTTTGCTAATTATCGAGGATGACGATAAATTTGCCCGCATTTTACTAGATATGGCCCGTGAGCAGGGCTTTAAAACCATTGTTGCTTTACAAAGTAAACAAGGGCTAACACTAGCGCAACAGTTTAAGCCCAATGCGATTATGCTAGATATCCATATGCCAGAGATGGATGGGTGGACGGTGTTGGATCGTCTCAAACATAAGCCAGATACTAGACACATACCAGTACATATACTTTCTGTGGATGAAAGACAGCAACGGGGATTACAGCTAGGAGCGATTACCTATCTCCAAAAACCCGTGTCTCCAGAAGGACTAACTCAAGTATTGACTGAGATTAAAGGCTTTATTGAGCGTCAGGTCAAAAATCTCTTAATCGTAGAAGATGACCCCGTACAAGCCCAAAGTATTATCGAACTGATTGGTAATGGTGATGTCCAAAGTACAGCAGTGGGTACGGGAGCAGAAGCCCTCTCGATTTTGCGATCGCATCACTTTGATTGTATGGTATTGGATCTCGGTCTGCCTGATATGAGCGGCTTTACACTAATTGAGCAAATAAAGCAAGAACCCAGGCTTTTAAAACTGCCAATCATCGTTTACACCGGCAAAGAACTCAGCCGACAAGAAGAAACCCAGCTGCGGGGGCTAGCAGAGACAATTATCATTAAAAATGTGCGATCGCCAGAGCGATTGTTAGACGAAACTGCTCTGTTTTTGCATCGCGTGCAAGCAAATTTGCCCCCACCAAAGCGGCAAATACTAGAGCAACTACACCAAACTGACCCGGTGCTGGCGAATCGGACAATTTTGATTGTGGATGATGACCTACGAAATATTTTTGCCCTTACCAGCTTTTTAGAAAGCTATCAAATGCAGGTGCTGTTTGCCGAAAATGGCAGAGATGGCATAGAGATACTGCAAAGTAATCCTGATATTAATATAGTTTTGATGGACATCATGATGCCGAAAATGGATGGTTACGAAACCACCCGCGCCATCCGTCAGCAACCACAGTTTCGCTCCTTACCAATAATTGCTTTAACTGCTAAAGCCATGCCAGGCGATCGCGAGAAGTGCATCGAAGCTGGAGCCTCTGACTACATCACCAAGCCTGTAGATACTGAGCAACTGCTTTCACTACTGAGGGTTTGGCTATATCGGTAAGGCATATCTTAAATTAATAAATCTCGCACTGCGTTTCTATCCCGCCTCGGAATAAATTCCCAATCTCATGATGGCAATTCTTCCTCTCGTTGCTGAAAATAGTTTTATAAGTAATTAAGAGGTCTGATTGTGGTCTTTGCTCAAAGCAGTCCCCCAAATGTAATAACAACTCGCCTTACGTTAGACGAGTATCGGGCTATGGAAGAAACCAACTTAGAACGCCATGAATACCGCAACGGAGAAATTATTACTATGTCGGGAGGTTCTGAAGCCCACAGTGCGTAGACGCAAAGCGGCTTGTCGTTAGACATCGCCAGCAACTTATTAATTTACTTAGGCTTTTTGCTCAGAGACACCAATTTTCGTTTGTATAATAGCGACTTGCGAGTTTGGATTCCTGAATACCAGTGTGGTACTTATACCGATTTGATGGTTGTGAATGGCGAATCAGAGTTCAATGGTGTACGCAATGATGAAATTCTCAATCCAATACTTATTGTCGAAGTTTTATCGCCCGTGACCGTTGCATACGACCGAGGCGACAAGTTCAGAAAGTATCGCTCTCTTACCAGCTTTTGTGAATATCTCCTTGTGAGCCAAACCGAACTTTACATTGAACAATATCACAACTTGGATCGTAACAGTAACGATCGCTGGCTCTGGCAGGTTCACTCTCACCTTGAGCGGGTGATAGTTCTGCACAGTTTAAACGTAGAAATTCCCCTGGCTGAAATCTATCGTCGGATTAATTTTTAAAGTCCAGTTAAGCTTTTTTCTCTCCTTCTGCCTCCCCTACCTGCCTTAACAGATAAATTTTCTTAACCCAAGCGTATTGGGGACGGTGTATCTCGTGGAAAGAACGATGAAATTACAGAAAGTTTAGGTCAGCTAAAAACCCACACTTACCCTATCAAGGGGGGCGGTGTGGGTAATTAATGCCTATAACGTGAATGGCGCTCTAGCGGAACATACTACTGACTGAAGTATCTTCATGAATCCGCCAGATAGTTTCTCCTAAGATATTAGCTACTGACAGCACCACTAATTGTGGAAAACGATTGTTTTCGGGTATGGGAATTGTATTGGTAACAATGACTTCCTCAAACAAACCACTTGACAAACGCTCCATCGCTGGTGGAGAGAATACTGCATGAGTTGCACAGGCGTATACCTGACGTGCTCCTTCTTCACGCAGTAACCGCGCTCCTTCTGCGATCGTGCCCCCAGTGTCGATCATGTCATCCACCAATACTGCTGTTTTGCCTTTAACATCACCGATGATATTTAAAACCTCGGCGACATTATGAGCATGACGACGTTTATCAATAATTGCCAGTGGGGCATCATTCAGTTTTTTGGCAAACGCTCTGGCTCGCGCTACACCGCCAACATCGGGGGAAACAACCACAAGATCGGGCAGTTCTTTGCTTGCTAGATAATCTAGCAATACTGGCGAACCATAAACATGATCAAAAGGTATATCGAAATAACCTTGAATTTGAGCCGAGTGCAAATCCATTGCTAGAACGCGGTTAGCACCTGCTTCGGTGATCAAGTTAGCAACTAGCTTGGCTGTTATTGACTCTCGTCCTGCCGTTTTGCGATCAGCACGAGCATAACCATAGTAAGGAATTACTGCCGTCACCTGTCGCGCAGAAGCTCGACGACAAGCATCAACCATAATCAATAATTCCATCAAATGATCGTTCACGGGTTGACAACATGGCTGGATTAAATAGACATCACAACCCCGAATCGACTCTTGAATTTGAACGTAAAGTTCTCCATCCGCAAATCTTTTGCGAATCATTGGCCCCAAGTCCATGCCCACATAACGAGCGACTTCTTGAGACAGTTGTATATTGGCAGAGCCAGAAAACAGCCGCAGGCGATGATTATCGGTCAGTCCTGTTGCAGATGGTTGCACTTTGAAAGTTGCAGAACTCAGCACAGCAGATCCTCTATGTGCATTCATAGCAATATTATCATTGGATATTTAATAGATTTAACCGAGAAATCGCCTAAAAAAACATCTGTGAGTTTTGTTAAAGCGTCCATACAAAATTTAAACATTTTCCCATAAAATTATCATTCGCTAACTGTCTAATTTTCTTGGCAAGCAAACTATTGATAGCTTAACGGACATTTAGCCCGTCCACTAGGTTTATAGTTCAAATTTTTTAGGTTGAGGTAAATAACCCCAATCTCTCAAAGATTGGTGTGATAGATTGCTTCTTCTAAATACCTCATTTCTAACTGACAGTAAAGCATTTATAACTTAAGTGATATTGAAATTTGTTCTTAGACAGGAGAATATTTTGGGCTAAGTGTGCATTATGTATCCTATTATATTCTATGATACTAACAATAAATAAACTAGCAGATTTAATTTTAAGTTTTAATCCACCAGAGGCAGGGACATGGGGCAGGGAAAAAGGAACAAACCTCGCTCCAAACACGCTCAGGACAAGCTCAGTACAATTCAGGGCAAGACGCTCAGTAACCACCTGCTCCCCTGCTTATTTAGGTGCTGCGCCCCAGACAGCCAATATTGCTGTGGACAGTTAAGATTGCATAAAACATTTAAAGCATAACTTTGCGTATACTCCTAACTGGGGGTATACCCTTTAGGTAAGGTAGAATATCGCTGCATGTAACTGTGTCGCCTCTCGGAGTTGATCTTTGTGGGTGACTTCTTCCTCAGTTGCTACTACACTCATCATTCGCTCATGCAACCACCCATTACAGTTGGCACTGTCTTGCAAAACCGTTACCGCATAATTCAAATTCTCGGACAAGGAGGATTTGGTAGAACCTATCTGGCAGAAGACCAAAGGCGCTTTAATGAACTTTGCGCGATCAAGGAATTGATTTCAACAGCAACCCAGGCCTTAGCTTGGGAGAAGGCAAAAGAGCTTTTTCACCGAGAAGCTGCCATTTTATATCAAATCGAACACCCACAAGTACCGAAATTCCGGGAAAGATTTGAGCAAGACCAACGTTTATTTTTGGTGGAAGACTACGTTGCAGGTCAAACGTACCGAACTCTGTTGGATGAACGGCTAGCTGTAGGTCGAACCTTCACAGAGCCTGAAGTATTAAAGTTGATCCAGTTGTTATTGCCTGTTTTAGGGCATATTCACAGTAGAGGGATTATTCACCGGGATATCTCGCCAGAAAATATTATTTTGCGAGATAGTGACGCTAAACCCGTGTTAATTGACTTTGGGGTGGTAAAGGAACTGGCAACACGTTTGCGATCGCCAGAGAGTGCAATGCCAGAAACCACTGTGGGAAAATTAGGCTACTCTCCTAGCGAACAAATGCAAACAGGGGGAGCTTATCCTAGTAGTGACTTGTATGCATTAGCAGTAACAGCAATTGTTTTACTTACTGGTAAAGAGCCAAGCGATCTATTTGACGAAAACCAACTAACTTGGAATTGGCAACGGTGGGTAACAGTTAATCCGCGATGTGCCCAGGTTTTGAATCGAATGTTGAATCATATACCAAGCGATCGCTACCAAAGTGCTGCTACTGTATCTCAAGCATTACAACCTTTAGAGCAAGTCAGCCTTCCTCCCCTGAACGCGTCTAATTTACAGACAATGGCTGTTGCCCGCCGTCCTGAGCCAGTATCACCAGCAGCTTCGCCCAAGAAACAACCCGATCCTGTAATTACACCAACTCCCACTAGTTCACTGTTGGATAATCCGTTAGCGATCGCCGCAATCGCTACTGCTGTAATAATCATTGCGGGATTTGGTTCTTGGGCGCTGGTAAGTTCAATCCGCAGTCAGCCGAAAACAGCAACAGATGGGACGCTTCCACAAAACTTCCCTTCACCAGTTATTTCTGGTGGTACTACATTCACATCTACACCTACACCCATCAATGAGGAACCTATTGTATCTAGTAGGCGGCTTAATCTAAGAATAACTAACCCGGCCACGGTTACAGATACCCTCAAAATAAATCAAATCATCCGGTATACTTTTTTTGGGGAGGAAGGTGACAACTTAACTGCGTTTCTTGACCCAGGAAGCAGCGTTTTGCTAACAGTCTTCAGTCCCGATCAACAACCAATTGATAATGATAGACAGCAAGTAACATCTTATGAAGGCACGTTGCTGGCTGCTGGTAGATATAGTATTGAGTTAACACTGGTTTCAGGAGTTACCGAAAGCAATTACAATCTCAATGTTGCATTAGAAAAACCAGTCAAACCAATTCCGACAGAAACACCCTTACCAGTTCCAACAGAAACACCACTGCCAATTCCAACAGAAACACCACTGCCAATTCCAACAGAGACACCACTGCCAATTCCAATAGAGACACCACTGCCAATTCCAACAGAGACACCCTTGCCAATTCCGACAGAGACACCCTTTCCAATTCCGACAGAGACACCCTTTCCAATTCCGACAACTGGTGAAACACCAACTTTTCCGCCGACTGATGGAACACAACCATTTTCTGGCCAAAGAAATTAATGTTAAACACACTACTGATTACTGGAACTGATACTGAAGCTGGTAAAACTGTTTTAACAACAGCCTTAGCAGCCTATTGGCAAAAATATTACCCACAGCGTAGCTGGGGAATTATGAAACCGATTCAATCTGGGATTGGCGATCGCGAGTGGTATCAAAAGCTATTTACACTAGAACAATCTTCAGAAGAAATTACACCTTTGTACTTTCAAGCACCTTTAGCGCCTCCCATAGCAGCAGCACGAGAAAATCGCCAAGTAGATTTAGCAGTAGTTTGGCAAGCTTTGTCTAAACTGCGATCGCAACGTGATTTTGTACTTATAGAAGCCTTGGGAGGTTTAGGTTCGCCAGTAACTGAGGAATTAACCGTAGCTGATTTAGCGGGAGAATGGCGTTTACCAACGGTATTGGTAGTGCCAGTTAGATTGGGTGCGATCGCTCAAGCAGTGGCGAATGTAGCATTAGCCAGACAATCACGTGTCAATCTCAAAGGCATTGTTCTAAACTGCATACAACCCCGAACCGATGCAGAAATAGCCGATTGGACACCACAGCGATTGATTCAATCACTTACTAACACGCCAGTTTTAGGCTGCTTGCCCTATTTAGATAACCTAACTGATTTAGATAAACTTGCTCAAGTAGCATCAGATTTAGATTGGGAAACACTGACGCTTTGAATTGGGCACTTGTACTGGGCGTTGTCGTAAAGCCTGCGGCATAGCTACGCTTCGGACGCAGCCTAAGAAGAGAAGTATGGCTTATTACTGGATGCGCTCTAGAGAGCCAATTCAATCAGCTTAACTAACCGGATTTAAACATTACAAATTACTAATCAGTATAAAATTGTTTTGGTAGTAGCGATCGCCTGATCCGCACCCTCCACAATATAAACATTTTCTGGCGATAACTTTTTGAAGAAAACCTTACTTTCTTCATCGTTAGTCAACAAAATTACTTGCTTACTTGCTTTCAAAGCTAAGGCAATTTCTGAAGCAGTTCCTGCACCCATACCGCAGGCAATTACCACATCACTACTGAGAACATTAATATTATTTCTAGCATTCCCCATGTCTGTGAAAATAGCAATATCCACTGAAGAAGAAATACTCTCTTGATTATCACTAGAAAGAATACCAATAGTTAGGCCGTTACCAGATTTTGCACCTTTACTGACTGTATCCATTACACCTACATTTTTACCGCCTGTGAGTAAAATCCATCCTTGTTTGGCAATGAGTTGACCTAGTGTATAAGCATTTTGCAAATCATTTGCTGTCGCATTTTCTCCAGGGCCCATCACCCCAATAATAATTTTTCTCATAAAATTTCAAATTTTAGCAACGTTTCGGTGAATTTACCAGAAATTGATGATGCTGTTTTTGACAATCCGATAAATCACCCCTAAGAAAACTTCACGGCTCAGTTTAAAGTTTTAGATCCCTCTAAATCTGCCTTAAAAAGGAGACTTTTATTCAGGTTCACCTTTTTTAAGCGGGATTAAGGGGATCTAAAAGTGCCTGAAGTCACAGCAAAAAAGTTTTCAAACAGCCTCTTAAGACAGGTTGTTATATTTAGATGTTTTTGATTTTGCTGCTCCAACTTTTAGATATTAAATGGCTGAAGAAGCCTTTTTCCAAAAGTTAGGAATTTTATATTATATGCATACTATCGTCAGCTATATTTACTCGATCTGTTGCAGATTAGTAATTGTAAAGAATATTGTATCATCAGTTCTTTGTTTATCATAATCAATGCTAATTTGAGTGGGATAGCCAAGTATTGGGTCATATTGTACAGCCACGTTTGCTGCTCTTTGAATGAACGCATTTCTAATGATATTAAAGAGCTTAGGAATTGTATTATATTTTTGAAATAATGCTTTATCTACCGGGATTTTAGCAGATTTATAAGTAATAGAAGTTGTGACTCCGTTACGTACTTCAATAATTGCTAGTTCTGTGGCTTTGGGGACACAATTGCAACTTCTAGTAAATTCATAGCGATAATTAGAGATTTTTTTCTGTTTCCATAATCGGTAATTAATCTTAAATTGCTCTAAGGCAAAATTATTAGACGCTGGTTTTTGGGCTACCTGTATAGGAGGTTGAGATATTACAGGTGTACTCAAACCTAAAGATGCCACTAAAATGGCACTAATTGCAATTGGTAAACGCATATAAATCCATTCTTAACTCTAATTGCTTAGTTTAACGTGCTTAAAGGTGATTGCCAAAAAACTGAAATTATTTTTGACACTCATCCATAGCCTAGTTTTACTCATCTAAACGGACTGCGATCGCATTCAGCAATGACTCAAATTCTGATTCGCTGTGAATATCAGGAGTTAGAGTATTCATGTCTCTGAGCAAGTCGGTAAGTTTGGCGATCATATTACGTATCTCTCTGTATTGGTCAATATCTTCTCGAATCCCCTGCAAATTATCTGCCATAACTTCTTGCATAGCTTTATTTAATTCTTCAATTTCTTCTTCCCAATACTTAATATATTTAACTCTTTCAATAGATTTAAAAATATCTGCATCTGCTAAAATAATCGGAAATATTCGTTTATAAAAGTCTTTATTTTTAGCGATTTCAACCAGTTCATACATACAATTTTCTGACTTCAAATACTGGTCGCTAATTACTAAAATTACGCATATACCCCGGCTCAAACGCTGCATGAATTCTTTAAATCTTTCTTTATAGCCAATTGCATTGATATCACGAATAATTTTGATGCCTTTGGCTTGAAATGCTTGCTCTATTTTTTCTACAAGTGGTTTACTTTGTTGATCTCGCCAAGTGTAGGAGATAAACACTTCCTTTTGATTGCTATCTTTTAGGCGATGTTTTAATGATTCCTCTCTTTGTTGCTCTATTTCGCTTTGCAACGGTGTAACTTTGGGGTTGATTTCCCCATCTGCTTTAGTGGATTGGAACATAACATCGTCGATTAACCTGCGGACATCTACCATTTCATAGCTGTTTTCGCACTCAATTTGGTAACGGCGATCGCTCAAGCGCTTAGTCAGCTTGTCCAGAGAATAGGAATGAGGTGTGGGCAGATTTTTGCAAGTCTCGCAATTACAAGGAACTAGGATTTGATATTGCAAACGTTCATAAGAGTTGTGGATTTTTTCGAGTTCATGGGTGATGGCTGCCATCAATTCTTTTGTACGGTTTCCGGCTACACGGATTTTAATTTCCCGTTGATTGTAGTTTTCAATGATTTCAGCACAATTTCCGGTGGCAGACTGCTCAGTTGATTGTAGCTGAGGTCGAGGGTTTGCAGGTTGGTGAGTTGGACAATTTCCGGTGGTAGACTGCTCAGTTGATTTCTGCGGAGGTCGAGGGTTTGCAGGTTGGTGAGTTGGACAATTTCCGGTGGCAGACTGCTCAGTTGATTGTAGCTGAGGTCGAGGGTTTGCAGGTTGGTGAGTTGGACAATTTCCGGTGGCAGCGTTGTTAAGCCTTTGCCAGAAAGGTTTAATTCTGTCACCTTGTCTCTAGCAGCTTGTTCAATAATTTGCAGCAGTTCTTCGTTAGTCATTTTGGGTTTTACAGAGGCTATGCCTGACAACGAGTTGCTGCTTGGGCGTGCAGCAGAGAAATTGGGCTAATTAATAATGTAACCTGTATCAAGGATTGCATTGAGGCAATTTGCGATCCAAGCTGGTAGGTGTCTACGTTTGATCTCAAGTCTTGTTATTACCGACATTTTTGTAACAGTCAAAGTGTCGCACTGACCGACATCCCACCAAGAAATAAATTTCTTGGCTAATAGCTCAACTCCACTGAAGTGGACTGAAATTTTTAATTTTACAGACTATGGCTATCTACAAATTGCTTAAAATCTTGTATTTAGTCCTCTTGAGAGGACTTTAGCTATAAGCCTGGGAATTTATTCCAAGGCGGGATGGCAACGAAGCGGAAGATTTATGCAGAAGATTTATAAATATGTTGATAATGATAAGCCCCTACCCGTCTACGCTCCATCTGAAAACCTCATCATTCCACCTCTGAACTCGGAAGTTGCACCTTTTTACACCAATTGTCGAGCAAAAAAGGCGATCGCTCCACCTCTGAACTCGAAGTTTGCACCTTTTAGGTGATTTCTAGGAAAGAATTTACCAATAGAGGTAGAATGTAGCCTTGATGCAAAACAAACAGGAGCAAGCATTTGGATACGTTAGCCACAGGAGGCGCAGCCAAATCATTAACAGCATCGCAAATAGAAGACTTGCGGTTGGCAGCATCGAAAATGAATGGAGTGGAACGTCGGAGTTTTCAGGCACAGATGACATTAAAGTATTGCCAAGGAAGCGCAAGGCAGGCAGAAACGGTATTTGGCTGGGGTAGACAAAATATAGAGGTAGAGCGCTGCTGGGGCATTCTTGAACAGCATTGGAATGGAACTAAGCTTGTTGATGTTGAAACTATGCTCTCATGGGCTTCTAGCATGACTTGGAAAGGGCTACATCCAATTTTGACTTTAAGCAACATTGTTTACCAAAAAGGGATTTCTCTGACTAAGAAAGCCATGAAACAAGTCGAGTCTAGATTGCAGAGAAATCCACTTTTGCCCAAATGGGATATCTTGATTCGACCACTTTAGCTGGTAATTTCTTTTTCAAAAATCACCTTAGCACGAACTGTCGAGCAAAAAGAGCGATCGCTCCACCTCAGAACTCGAAGCTTGCACCTTTTTACACCAATTGTCGAGCAAAAAGGGCGATCGCTCCACCTCTGAACTCAAATTGTCGAGTAAAAAGAGCGATCGCTCCACCTCAGAACTCGAAGCTTGCACCTCTGAAAACGAACTGTCGAGTTAAAAGAGCGATCGCTATTGGTCAAGTCTCAAAAAATACAATAGCCAACGCCACAAACTTTGTAATCAACTTATAGTAGTTTTAAAAATATAAAAAGTATTTAGCCGTTATCTTCAACTTGATATGAACGCAGCAGATTTATTCCCAACCTTGCACAAGCTATCTCGTGCAGATAAACTCAAGGTCATGCAGTTTTTAGTTCAAGAACTAGCGACCGAAGAAGAAGCATTATCGTTACAGCCAGGAGTCATTTATCATGTGTGGTCTCCCTATAATTCTCATGAAGCTGCTAATAAACTAGCTGCACTGCTAGAACCAGATAAACAGGTAAACGATGCTTAATTGACAAAGGACTCATGTAAAAATAACTTGAACAATTGTCCGAATAGTTAGAGTATCAGAATGTAACGGAATTTTTGCCTTATATGTCTGATAAACAGGTAGTCGAAAGCATTCAAGACAAGTATGATTCGTTATTGCCCTACTTGAACGAGAAAACACGGCGTATTTGGGCAGCAATCGAAGCCCGAAGCCTGGGACGGGGAGGTGTCAGTCAGGTTGCGATCGCTTCCAGCGGGCGGTTACGCCATCGCAACTGGGCTATCCCGCACTACAATTCATGCGGGGATGCGTTTGCTGTCAGAACAAGATGGGGTAAAAACAGAGGACGACATGACTCGAATTCGGGCTAATGGTGGTGGACGTAAACTCCTAGAAGAACAACAAAGGATGGGTTAATGTTGGCATTGACCACGACACAGCAGAGTTTGCAGTTGAGTCTATTCGTCATTGGTGGTACTCAATGGGGAAAGAACTGTATCCAAATAGTGAGCAGATTATGATTACGGCAGATTGCGGTGGTAGCAACAGCTATCGCTCCCGACTCTGGAAATTAAAACTACAAGAATTAGCAACTGAGACTGGCAAAAATATTCATGTATGTCATTTTCCTCCCGGTACAAGTAAATGGAATAAAATAGAGCATCGTTTATTTTGCCACATTACGACTAATTGGAGAGGTAGACCTTTAACTAGTTTACAAGTAGTGATTAATCTTATTTGTAATACCACCACTACAGAGGGATTATAAGTCGAAGCTCGGTTAGATGAAAATCTTTATCCCACAGGAATTAAAGTCACAGATATTCAACTTGATACCATTGCCATTGAGCGAAACTCTTTTCATGGGGAGTGGAATTATATTATCAAACCCCAAATTTATTCCTAATTGTTCAATTTATTTTTACATAAATCCTAAAAGTGTGGATATTACGTTTATGCCTACAGAAAACCTTACGCATATTTTATTTTCTAACTGGCAACACACACTCCAGCCCTTTGGTGTTGATCAGGTAGCGTCTGAGAAAGCTTTTAGTTGCTTGGTTGCAGCTTATTCTACCCCTGGTCGCTACTACCATACACTAAAACATATTGATCAAGTCCTCAGCACAATTCAGATTTTGCAAGGCTACACGAACAACCTAGCTGCTGTTCAACTAGCTGCGTGGTTTCACGATGTAGTGTATGACACTGAAACTCAAGAGAATGAAAAACGAAGCGCAGACTATGCTTTTGAATTGCTGAGTAATTTGGGTATTCCAGAAAGTACCATAACTGCTGTCACCCGCCTCATTCTGAATACTAAAGACCACCAAGCTGCGGCGGGTGACTATGATAGCCAAGTTCTACTTGATGCAGATTTAGCGATTTTGGCTACTAACTCAGTTCAGTATTATGAATACGCCGATGCTATTCGCCAGGAATATGGCTCAGTCGCAGAGGCAGATTATATCACAGGTCGTCGGCAATTTTTAGAACGGTTTTTACAGCGATCGCGTATCTACTTTACGCCTTTAATGTCAGAGTTCGCCGAACCATCTGCCCGTGGCAATATCCAGGGAGAAATTCAGTCTTTATCCAAGAAAGACACATGGTAGTCTTGCTGAAGGCTCATCCCAATTCACGAAAAGCTTGATACATATTTCTGGTAAGGGCATGATATTGCTATGCCCTTACCAGCGTATTTGTACCATTCTTAAGTTGAAAGAAAATATGCCTCCTGCCTCCTACCTTCTGCCTCTTTCACTTGCTTACCGTCTACTACCACCACGGTAAGGCAGTTCAGGATCTACTACCTTTCTTTTAGGTGCAAACGTTTGTTGATGTTGTTGCGGCTGAATTTTTTGCTGTGCAAACTTAACACGGGTGCGAACTCCAAGATCAACATCTGTATCGAGCATTTGCTGAAGTTGATTTGTAATCCGCGACGCTTGCTCAGGTAAAGTGACTGATATAGCAATCGCTAGTGTTTCTAAACTCGTCACTGCCGCATAGCGCACTACCCACTCTGGATCTTGAGAAATTAGTAGTAAAGCCTCTAGTACCTGAGTCTGGATAGATTCTAGTTTCTCAGGCGGTACTTGATACCAGCGCAAAGTGCCTAATCCTCTGGCGGCTGCCCGTCGCACGCTCAGGGAAAAATCGCTTTTTGCCGCTTCTAACAGGGTATCCAGCGCCCGTACATTCCCAATTCCTGCTAACGCACGGACTGCCCATGCTCTAGCACCATAGTTGTAGTTATCAATTAGTTCCAACAGTGGCTGTACTGAAGCTTCCCCGATCGCAATCAGCCCATCTACCGCCGCTACTGCCGCCCCTGGATTGTTGTAACCCAAAGCTGCAATTAGAGTGGGAATAGCTTCCTCTATACCAGCTGTTGCTAACTCCTGAACTGCGTCTAATAAGCGATCCGAGGAATCTGCTTCTTCTACAGCACGGATCAATATTTGGGCAAGATCGCTGTTATTCATAATAATTTTTCATCAGTAATTAACTGTCAGCCAATTGTAGCTTAAATTATCCGTAGTTGACATCATACATAAACCCCCAAGCCTTGATTTTAAAGTTAGCTTGGGGGTTTATGTGTAGTAAACATTTTTTTGTCATGTATTAATGACAACCGATTATCTAGAATTTATGACTACAACAGCGAGTCCATCAAGTTCATAACTTTAATTGTATCTTCTGAGAAAGTGCTTGGTGTTATGTGATTGACTTGATGTTCTAGTAATCCTTTAAGAGAAATTAGCTTGAGGCTATTTTCTGCTAGAGTCTGTGCGATCGCATTTGCTGCGGGTAGATACCCAATCGCTCCCAAATCTGCCAGCACTGCTCGACGCAATTGCAATTTCTCTCCCGCCAAAGCTTGTACCAACCGTTCTCCATAAACTGGTTCTTGGGTTAATTGATACATGGCTCGTGCGGCAGCATATTGCACCAATTCGATTGGATGCTCTAAGAATGGCTTTACTAAGGGGATATACTCAGTAGCCCGCAAGCTTCCCAAAGCTTCTAAGATTGCCTCGTAGGGTTGAGATAAATCAGGCTGCTTTGATATGAGCTGCTCTCCCTGCAAACCTACTGCTAATAGCTTGATTAGCGCGGGAATACAAACCGGATCGCCCAGCATCTCTAAGGATTGTGCCGCCGCTTCCCGTACATAAAAATCTGAGCAGTCTAAACACCCAATTAAAGGTGATACTGCTTGGCGATCGCCTAGTTTTCCTAAGGCTCTTGCTGCGTTTCGTCGCAGAGGATATCCGCCTTCTGGTGTCTTATCGGCTTCATCCTCTAAGGCTTTGATCAGTGCTGTAACCGCAGCTGCTTCACTTATACGAAACCTACCCAACCACCAAGCAGCATAAAATCGCAGACCTAAATCTGCACCTTCAAGATTAGCTAGAGCCTGCTCTACCGTTAAAGATCCACCTTCGGCATTGCTACCTTTTGGTGACAAATCTTCAGTTTTCTCCGGACTGGGATTCATGAGAAGATTGATGGCCGTGTTCGCTATTTGTTTGAGCCTCACCGTTCCAAGGCTGAATGCTGATTATTTTGCCACCCAAGCGAGTGATTCGCTGCATTTCTTGATTCATCCGGTTCTCAGGCACTGTGATAAAGACACTGGCACTAGAACGAATGGGATAGCCAACTTTTTCTGTTTCTTCGCTTTGGCGCATACCGACTACTTCATAGCGGAAGGAGCGATTACTATTTCTACCATTAATTTGTCCCAGCATAAATCAGTTCCTATTTATAAATCGTATGTTTTCATTAGTCCTTGGTCAAAAACTAATGACCAATGACCAATGACTAATGACTAATGAAATTAAAGTGGCTTCACACTAGCGATTTTACCACCTTGTTTTACGACTCTCTGGAAGTAAGCAGATAGTCCTTCGTATGGTAAAACCACAGCTTGATTGACGCGACGTGTACTAGGATATCCGGCTCCAAACACGCCTGCCACTTCAACCCGGTAAAGTCTGCCTTCTTGGCCAAAAGTTCCTGCACCACCGAAAGTACTGTTGGGGGTAACACCTTTTCCAGGAGCAACGTAAGAAAAACCAGAAGCGCTACCAGATGGAGGAACAACAACAGATGCACTATTGCGGCCTAATTCAACTGCAAGACGGGGAGAGTTACCTCTAAGTTGGGAGCGATCGCTATTGGCATAGCCGCGATAAAGTTGGAATATCCGGCTAAATCCGACAGTTTTCTGACCTGTTTGAGTTTTAAAACCGCGATAGAAAGGCACAATATTTTCACCAAAGCTACTTTGATACTCTGGCGAATCAATATAGGAATCAATGTCGGCTTCATATCCTTTGGTTTGATATAAGTCCAAGTGATAAATCACCTCAGACTCATCATAGGGAGCGCGACCCAACAAATGTTTATAGTTCAGTTCAATGACGCGAGTTTGAAAGCTGTTGTAGAAAAACTTGGTTTTGTATAGCTCTGATTTAGCTACTTGACGCACAAACTCTTGTACTGTAATTTTCCCATCGCGCAGAAGAGATTCAGCACTTGTGAGACGCTCAGATTTCATTAAGTAATCGTTGCCCAACAACTGACGATAGGTGGCAGCAATTATCCTCTCTATGTCTTCTTGACTTGCATTTGGGCGCAATTCTAGAGGAGCGTTATCACTAAAAGCTTCTGTTCCCAGACGCGAAGCTGCTGTTGTAATAGCCATTGGTAATTTTCCTTATGTAATTGGTAGTTGGGAAAAGTTAGGAGTTAAGAGTTAGGAGTAGGGGTAGAGTTAGTAATTGAAAATTCATAACTCCTCAATCCTTATTCTTAACTCCTCACTTAATTCCCTATTCCCTAATTTATACAGATGTGATGCTAATAACCTTGCTGCCCTTACGATTAAGCTGCTGCAATTTACTAGAAAGTTGCTCGTAGGGTACGAGCAATTCCGCAGTACCCCGCCGCACTACAGTTGAGTTTGGAGAAGCTGCTTGTAGTACTCTAATCCGGTATGTTTCTCCTCGCTCACCTGTTGAGAGACCTGTTAAGGCTCCTGTAGAGACTGGGTAGATGGGTGAAGCCAGATTCTTAGCTATTTCCCAAGTTAGGCGTCCTTGTTTTTGCCCTTGAGCGCGATCGCTATTGGCATAACCCCGATATAGTTGGAACAATCGGCTGTAGCCAACGTTTTTCTGCCCTACTTGACTTTTAAAGCCACGATAGTATGGTACAATGTTTTCGCCAAACTTTTCTTGATATTCTTGCGAGTCAATATATGAGTTAATCTCAGCTTCGTAACCTTGTGAGTTGTAAAGCTCAACGTGGTACGAAATCTCTGACTCATCTTCTGGGGCGCGACCCAATAAATGCTTATAATTCAACTCGATAAACCGAACTTGCGAGTTGGAATGGAAAAATTTTTCTCGATATAGTTCGGATTGACCAATGGCTAGCACAAATCCCCGAACAGAAATCACACCTTGCTGCAACAGTGATTCAGCACTGACAAGACGCTCTGATTCCATCAGGTATTCATTACCCAAAACCTGACGGTAAGCTGTCCGGATGATTACTTGCACATCCGATTCTGTTCTATTGGGACGTAGTTCTGCCAGTTCTGAGTTTTCAAAGGCTCCAATTCCTAGCCTTGCTGCTTGTACCAAAGCTGCCATTTTTAAACCTCCTCAGTTTTCACTGCAAAACTGAAAACAAAGTTTTTACAAAAATTTTTTCTAGTTTTTTTAACACTTTTTTGAAAATAAAACTGCCCAGAAAGGTAAACCAACTCCTAGCTATTTGCCAACAGAGCTTGTTTTCCTTTCCGGGCTAAATACACTCTATTAGCTTAGAGCGTTAATTGCGTAGTCGATGTAGGAATTAGCTTCTACAGCAGGGTCGCCACTTAGACCGTGGTTAGCCTTGATGTACTTGAGAGCTTCAACGTACCAGCTGGGAGATAGATCAAAGGTGCGGTTGATTTCAGTCAAACCAGAAATCAAGAACTCATCCAATGGGCCTGTACCACCCACAACTAAGGAATAGGTAACAATCCGCAGGTAGTAGCCGATGTCACGTGCACACTTTTCTTTACCAGTGTTGGTAGAAGCGAAGTTAGGGCCTTGTTGTTGAGTGGTGTAGGGGAACTTGTTGTACACCGCTTGAGCTGCGCCTTCTGTCAAACGTTGGGCATTAGCAGTCAAGCTTTTTGCTGCTTCCATGCTAGCAGGAGCTTGACGGAAACGACCAAAAGCGACTTGAAGTTCGGTGCTGGAAAGAAAGCGACCTTGAGAATCTGCGGTTGAAACTGCTTCGGTAAGAGGTGTCTTCATCGGTTTAGTATCTCCCTATTTACAATCTTGTTGAAATTTGTTTTGTCTAACTGACAGTTGTCAGCCAATAGTCTTAATCGGGTTTAGCTTACTGCTGAGGCTGCACGATCAAAGTAGCTAGCAACTTCAGATGCTATAGCGCTGCAATCGCCTCTGGTGATATTGTTGGGGTCGTTAACAAGAGCCAAAGCTGCGTCCTTCATTTTTTGTACGCCAGCTGCTACAGAACCACCAGGAACTCCTAGAGCCAAGTAGGTTTCGCGCAGACCGTTCAAACAACGATCATCTAATACACTTGCATCACCTGCAAAGATTGCATAGGTGACATAGCGTAAGATGATTTCCATGTCACGCAAGCAAGCAGCATTTCGACGGTTGGTGTAAGCATTACCACCAGGAGCAATCAACTGAGGTTGTTCTGCAAACAAAGCGCGAGCTGCATTAGCAACAATTGCTGAGGAGTTGCTGGTAATCCGGTTTACGGTATCTGCACGCTTGTTGCCATCTTTCACTAAGGCAGCTAGAGCGTCTAACTGAGCAGCGCTGAGATATTCACCACGGGCATCAGCTTGGGTGATTACTTTTGCAAATGCATCTAAAACCATTGCCTTAAATCTCCTAATTTGTTTGCTTAAGAATAATTTGGACTCAAAACTGAATGGTTCAGCTTTTTTGATGTCAGCACTGCCTGACGAGTTACGAAAGGTTCAAAACAGACATCCACGGAATAAGTTTACAATCTCCAGGCTTTCAGATTAAAACTTTTGTTAAAAAACTTCAAACTTCTGTAAACTACTGGAAAACCTGATTAAGATGTTGTTTTTCCCTTCCAAGATATCTTTATACAATGCTGCCGGGTCATTATTTATTACAAATTATTGTTATGTTTGTTAATTTCATTTACATAAGTTTACAAATTTATTTTACCTATTGACTTTTCTCCAACCCAAAATATGGGATAATTTGTTTTTGGGAAATTCCTTTAAGGGTGCGTCAGCGTAGCCCACCGCAGGCATCGCATATTTAAGTTGTGTATTATTGACTACTTCCTAGCTCCTGCCAAGGTCACGTGCTATATGTGCGGTTGCATTGCAGTCGTAGGTTTATAGCCGCAGTGAACCATGCAATCGCAGACTTAGCATTAATTATTATTAGCGTGGTCAAAGCTCTAGATTTGTAACGCAGTATAAATAAAGCTTACCAAAGTAGGCTACAAGAAATAACTTTAGGTGAACTATCCACGTTTAATTTGTTCCATGTTCCATCGGCTAGCGATCGCGTGGTTAATTATGTGTGACTTAAACAAACAATAAAATCTTCTCCAAAATAAAATATACCCAGAGAATGATAATTCGTTCCTTCAAACCTTATACTAAAGATGGAAGCGCTATTTGCAAAGTAATAGAATGTTTTAGATGAAATAGAGTTAGAGAAGCATGTCACAGCAAATCATCGATTTCGATACCAATTCACCTGTTGCGGCAGATGAATATGAGCAAATGGCACGCCTTGCATTGCCCGGTTATGAAGTAATGCATACTTTTGTGCTGGCTTCTTTGCGCTCCTATTTATCGGAAACAGCAAATTTATTAGTTGTCGGTGCTGGTGGAGGGATGGAGTTAGTTCGCTTGGGGCAAGGTAATCCCCAGTGGCAGCTTTTGGGTGTTGATCCTTCAGCAAAGATGCTGGCGATCGCACAGCAAAAAATAGCTCAACATCAACTATCACAACGTATTAAACTCATTCAAGGATATGTTCAAGATTTACCGAATGACCCAGCCTACGATGCAGCTACTAGCATTTTAGTAATGCATTTTATCCCAGATGAAGATAGTAAACTTATTTTCCTTGAAAGCATTGCTCAACGTTTAAAAACATCGGCACTGTTTATTTTAGTTGATGTTTTTGGTACAAAAGGAAGTCCTGAATTAGAGCAAATTATTGCTACACTTCATGCCTATTGGAAAGAAACGGGATTTCCTGTAGATAGGCACAAACAACTTTTAGAAAACTTCAATAACGGGGTTTATCCACTCTCAGAAGCGAAAACTTTAGAACTACTCCAGCAAGCAGGTTTTAGCCGTGTAATTCGCTTCTACACTGGGCTGTGGGTAGGTGGTTGGATGGCATTCAAAGGGTAATTAATAGTTCGTGGGTAATTCTTTTAGACTCATGAGCGATGTTTCTATATTAATTCTCTAAATTAAAGTTGCACGCCAGTAGGGTGTGTTATGCGTCTGGCTAACGCACCATAAAAGATTACAAAGATGCTGCGTTACTTGCCTACAGCACGCTACGCGAACGTTAACACACCCTACAAAAGAAGAAGCTCACAACTAACTTCTTCTGCCCCCTGCTCCCCACCTTCCTTACTAACTTCTACCAAACACACTGCCAAGGGCACGCGCCATATTTTGCGGTTGCATTGCATCCATTGCGGCAGTAGGTTCGTAACCGCAGTGAACCATACAATCGGCACACTTGGGATTACCACTCTTTTGGCCGTATTGGCTCCAGTCAGTTTGTGCCAGTAATTCTTTGAAAGTAGAATAATAACCTTCGTTTAACAGATAGCAAGGTTTTTGCCAACCAAGAACGCTATAACTAGGGCTACCCCAAGGCGTGCATTCGTAGTCCTTCTCGCCAGTGAGAAAATCTAAGAACAACGGATTGTGATTAAAGTTCCAGTTTTTTTCACCAGCTTTGTATGGAGCCAAAATTTGCCGAAAGAGGGCGCGTGTTTGTTCACGGTGGAGAAAATGATCTTGATCTGGTGCCCACTCGTAACTGTAGCCGGGAGAAATCATCATTCCGTCAGTATTAAGTGTGTCCAGAAAGTCGAAGAACTCTTGCATATCTTTGGGTTCAGTACCTTCAAAAATAGTAGTGTTAGTTGTTACACGAAAACCCTTAGCTTTAGCGGCGCGAATAGCTTTGACAGCAATATCAAAAACACCTTTGCGATCGACACATTGATCGTGCAACTCACGCATTCCATCTAAATGGACGCTGAAAGTCAGGTAAGGAGAAGGTTGAAACTTATCCAGGCTCTTTTCTAATAACAAACCATTGGTACACAAGTAAATATATTTCTTGCGCTCAATTAATCCCTGAACAATTTCATCAATTTGGGGATGTAGAAGAGGTTCTCCCCCAGGAATTGAGACGACCGGTGCGCCACACTCTTCCACTGCGGCAAAGCACTGTTCTGGGGTGAGGTTCTGCTTTAAAATTTCCTTTGGATGTTGGATTTTACCACAACCAGTACAAGCTAAATTACACCGAAAAAGGGGTTCCAACATCAATACTAATGGGAAGCGTTTACGTCCTAAGAAACGTTGAGTAACCAAATACTTCCCAATATCTATAGCTTGTTGTAAATTAACTGCCATTTCTATAACTCCTCTCTTGATAAAAACACCCCTTGTCAACCCCAAGATTTATCTGGTGGGGTCTTTAATTTTGAATTTTGAATTCCCCAGAGGGGTTGACATACCCCTGAGCAACAAACCAATCCACAGCATCCTTGAGTGCCGCCTTTAGCGGAGATTGAGGTAGACCCAACTCTCGTACAGCCTTGGCGGCATTGTAATACATAGGTTGTTTCGCCATCCGAACGCCATCCAACGGCACTGAGGGCGATTTCCCTAAGGGTGCGAGAATTTTTTCATCAACCCAGGCAACACTAAGGGGTAACCAAGCGGGTACTGTTCTTTGAGGTGCTATCAAACCTGTGAGATCGGCGAGTTGTTCGAGTAGTTCTTTAAGACTTAGGTTTTGGTGACCTAAGATATAGCGATCGCCTGATTTACCCCGTTGCAAAGCCAGTAAATGCCCCCATGCCACATCTCGCACATCGATAAAATTCAGACCAGTATCTAAGTAAAAGGGCATTTGCCGTCGCAAAAACCGCAGGATTATATCACCCGTCGGGGTAGGTTTGATATCCAACGAGCCAATCGGGCTGCTGGGATTGACAATAACTACCTCCTGACCTGTAGCAACGGCTTGCATAGCTTCTTGTTCAGCGAGAAACTTAGACTTTTTGTAGTTACCCACCAACTTTTCTAAGGGACTCTGATGTGTTTCATCGACGACTTGATCAGATGATCCTACTCCAATTGCTGCTACTGAACTAGTATAAACGGTGCGCTCAATGCCAGCTTTGCGGGCTGCTGCCAACACATTGCGCGTACCCAGGACATTGTTATGGTGCAGTAACTCTCGGTCTGTTTGCCATAGGGAATAATGGGCTGCCACATGAAATAGATATTGACAACCTCTCATCTGTTGCCAGAGATTAGAATCATTCAAATCGCCTTTGACAATTTCCACCTCCAAACCGCGTAGATTCTCCAAATTGCTGCTTGAGCGTACCAGGGCTTTAACTGTGTAACCCTGTTGCAGCAACAACCGTACTAAGTGGGCACCAATAAAGCCTGTACCCCCGGTGACAAAAACTTGCATTAACTTCTCTCCCTGGTTTGAAATCGGGGAAACCAATCATCCAAAATGGCGTAGACTACCGGCACTACAATCAAACTGAGGATAGTCGAAGTTACGAGTCCACCAGCGATCGCTACAGCCATAGGCGATCGCAATTCCGAACCAGCACCAAAACCCAATGCGATCGGTAACATTCCTAAGAGTGTAGAGGCAGTGGTCATCATAATTGGTCTGAGGCGCACTGGCCCCGCCCTGAGAATCGCCTCTGTGCGGTCTAAGCCAGATTTGCGGAGTTGGTTGATGTAATCTACTAGTAAAATGGCATTTTTGTTTGCTAGTCCCAACAAGAACACAAAGCCAATCAGGGAGATCATGCCAAAGTCACTCTTGGTAAAGAGTAAAGCCAACATGGCACCGACAATTGACAAGGGCAAAGAAACACCAATAACTACTGGGTCTATCCAGCTTTTGAACAGCAAAATCAGTACCACGACAATGCACAGGGTTGATAAAAGCAAAGTAGTACCAAAACTACTAAATACTTCGCCTTGGCGGGCAGAATCTCCTCCTAAGTCTAAAGTTACACCAGCAGGTAACACTGTTTTTGCTTCTGCTACTAATTGGTCTGTGGCACTACCCAAGGACAAATCCTTGCCCAGATTGGCACTGATATAGGCAACTCTTTGATTGTTGAGCCGCTCAATTTGAAAAACTGTACCCTGTGGATTAGTTTCACTTGTCACAGTAACATCAGCAAATCCTGGTAGTTTTTCGATTCGCTCTTTAATTGCCTTGGCAGCTTTGCTGAGGCTTTGGAGGTTATCACCTCGTAGTGATGCCTGTAAAGGTTTTTGTCCACCAGTGTCAACAAATTGAATATCTTCCACACTAGTACTCACACCAGGGAGATTAGGCAAAGACGAGCGTAATCGGTCTTGTACTTCCGCAGTTTTGATATTGCGGTCTTCCTTAAGCTTCACATAGAGAGTACCTTTATTTGGTTCACCTTCACGAGAACCAACAGTAGTAAATACCGTTTCCACTACTGGAGATTTTCTCACTACATCTTCTAGTTTCTTAGCAACCTCTAGAGAATCGTTTAAGGGATTAGGGATGGGAATTGGGGCTGATAGGGGAGATAAAGGAGAAATTCCCCCTTGTCTTGCTTGTTGCTGTAAAAATTGCTCAGGGATTTTTGGTAAGGGGGCGGTATAAGTAATATTGAACTCGCCGCGATCTAATTTAGGAATAAACCCTTTAGGAATGAATAGACTCAGTGCCATACCTGCAACAAAGCTGAGTATAGCTAAGGCGATGACTGTCTTGCGGTGGTTTAAAGACCAGTGGAGTAAGTTTCTGTAAAATTGGGTAAAATTCCCCCAAGTGTTTACTCGCTGACGGCGTTGGGGAGTTGAAGTAGCAGGTTTTAACCAGTAGGTAGCCAAGGCTGGTGACAATGTACGGGCAACCAATGTCGAAGCAATCATGGCTGCTGAAACCGTAATTCCGAACGGCTTAAAGAACTGCCCAATTACTCCACCCATCAAACCAATGGGTAAAAAAACCGCTACTGCTGTAGCAGTGGTGGCGATGACTGTTAAGCCAATTTCATCTGTAGCTGAAAAGGCAGCTTGCCGAGGAGTTTCCCCTTCTTCGATGTGCCGCATGATGTTTTCGACATCGATGATCGCATCATCGATTACACTGCCGATAACTAAGGCTAAAGCTAGCAACGTAATGGTTTCTAGATTGAAGCCAAAAATCGCCATGACAATAAACGTTGCCAACAAAGATGTCGGAATCGCCAGGGCTGAGATGAGAGTTGCCCGCCAATTCCATAAAAAAGGAAAAATGACCACAATGGACAACAAAACTGCTTCTAACAAAGCATCGATGGTTGACTGAGTGGCTTGACGGATATATTCTGCTTGGGTGGCAGCTAAAGTGAGGTTAACATCCTTGAGGGTAGAGCGTAGCCTTTGGACTTCTTTTTCAACTCGACTCACTACTTCCAAGGTGTTAGCACTACCGCGTTTGATTACCTGAAATGCGAGTGCATCTTGCCCATTAAACCGGACTAATGTCGCCCCTGCTTGGGGGACAGCTGCACTCGCATTCGATGGATTTAGGGGAGGAGTTGCAGTAGCGCCACCCAACAGGGAGACTTTCAAGACTCCTGGTAGTTTAGCGATCGCACTCACAATCTGATCTTGTGCCAACTTTGTCAAATCTGTGAGATTCCGCGTGGGACTCTCAATGGCATAACTAATGGCGGCTGACTCATTTAAATTCAAAGGAATAATTTTAGAAGTCGCTCCTTGAGGCAAAGTCAGCTGCTTGAGGGCAGTTTCAACTTCTCTAGTCGATGTTTCTAAATTTGTCCCAACAGCAAAAGAAAGGGCAACTGCTGTTTGACTAGGATACGTAGATGAGCGAATATTTTCCAGTCCTTCTAAGGAGCGGAGGCGTTCTTCCAAAGGTTGGGTGAGCTTCGCCTCGGTATCCAGGGCAGTTGTCAGAGGGGCTGTAGCATTTACAACCACTACTGGAAATGTAATATCTGGAAACAAGGCATACTTGAGCGAACTGAAAGCCAGAATACCAGCTACCGTTACGGCAATCCAAAAACTCACCGTCAGCCACGAAAATTGAATCGCCAATTTGGAAATATTGAAGAGTTCTCGTGCGGATTTTGAGCGATCAAGCTTAACCATCTTGGAAAATTATCGTGTGGGTGACACAATTATTTAGTCATGCTACAGCAATCGCCTTGGGTTTGCGAGTTTTGGTTACCAGCAAACGGCAATATTAGTTATTGTCACTCAGATGTGGCAAAATTTTTAATACATTGAACTTGAAAAATGAAACTTGGTTCTGTGGAGCATAAGGAATTATGGTGTGATCGCCTATCTATACCCAAACGCAAACTTGAAACTGTCGAGGGGGCTAGTGTCTAATTTTTTGCCAATTAACACAATTTTGATACCTCAGGGTGCAGAATATAAAGCTGTGTGTCGCGGATTAAGCGGCATTACTGGTTCCATCCCAACGGTAGTAGCCATACCTGTTGGAATGAAGCCTTTACTCAAATACCTGCAACAATCTCAAGGAAATGGACAATTTCTGCCTCCAAAATCCAGGGTACTGATTATGGGTATCTGTGGTAGCTTGAGCGATCGCTATACAGTTGGTGATATTGTGCTGTATCAAAATTGTGTTTACCTTGGGAAACGGCAAGAATGCGATCGCACTTTCACATCACAATTACACTCTGCCATATCAGAAGAAGCCTCATTAGTCAAGTCACTGACAAGCGATCGCGTAATTTGGTCTGCTGCTGAAAAACGTCATTTGGGTGAGACTTTGGGGGCTGATGTTGTTGATATGGAAGGATTTACCGCCTTAGAGTTTTTCAATGCTGTTGGAGTTGCAGTCGCAATGCTGCGAGTAGTTAGTGACGATTGTCAGCACAATATTCCCGATCTCACATCAGCAATTGACTCTGATGGCTCCTTAAAGCCTTTCCCTTTAGCGATGGGAATGGTTCGACAGCCTCTTGCTGCAACTCGGCTGATTCGAGGTTCATTAACAGCATTAAAGGTGTTAGAGCAAGTCACAAATCGGCTTTTTTCTGGCAATAGATTGGAATAATTTATTGCAAAAATAATGGCACAAATCTTAGGCGACTTCTAGTCGCTACTACACTAAAAAAGCCCACCTAAGTGGACTAACACAAAATCAAGGATTTGCTAACCTGCGGAGATAGATTTCAAGGCTACTGATTTTGGGAATGGAAGGGACAACCCCCTGCCGTTAATTTCTGAAGAAAGACATTATTATCAAAATAATGCTCTAAAGACTCAATTTTCAAATCATCACTCACACGAGCAATACTAATTCCTACTATTTCTATGGTTTCTCCTGTGGGTGCATAGTCTTTATAGGAACCATTAAATGTTCCCCAATGTCGCCACTTAAAAGTAACATTAGGTGGCCCTGAAAGAACTTCTGTTAATTCCCAAAGAAAGCCATTAGGAAAAGCATTATGAAAAACCTCAAATGAAGATTCAAAAGTTTCTGTTCCAGAGCTATACTGCTCACTTTCACCCAAGAAAAGATTATAAGTACCTTCGACTGCAACATCCTGAGCAGTGGACTGTTGCCCTCCATTGGTACTCATTTTAAACTTATCAGTAACAATCGAAAGCCACTGTTGAGGATTAGATTTATTAGAAGCTTCCATTTCAAAATTTCGGACTAAGTTTTGTGCGATCGCTTCTAAAGAACCTTCTGGATGCTGAAATTTACTCTCTTGATGAAGAAATTCATTGGTGTAAGAATAATCTGGTCGTTTTCCTTCTCGCCACTGTACTTCTTCATCATGAGCAATGACTATATCTCTATCTTGTACCCAGAGCGGCAATTCTGTAGTTTTTTCGCTACTCATACAAGTTGATTGGCTATAAACATCGTTTTTCATAATAAAGTTTTATAGATATTAAGTAAATCAAAAAATATATAAAAGTAAAAAATATTTATAATTACACCGTTTTTCAGCTAAATGAAGTACACGGGTAGGGGCACAACTTATGCCCCTACAATAATCTGTACCTCACCAAGTTGACTTTTTGCACAAATCCAAATAATGCCAATTATCTAAGAGGCTGCACAAAATCAGGCTTGTCCAGGCTTTAACCTTAACCCGGAATTATCATAAAAAGCGAATAAAGAGGGGTCAAAAACTGATTTTGAACCTCAGTATGCTTTCAAAATTCAAGCCGGAATCCTTATTTGCTTTGATATCACATCAAGACAAACTAATAAATATTAATATAGGACTTAAGCACTGTACAAAGGAATCATCTTGTGTATCAACGTAAAAACGTTGTTTCAGGCTTTTATAAACCCCTTTTTTTGGTTGCGATCGCTTGGGGAATAATAGAAAAATCAAGTTAGAAGCGCTGAAAATCATACCTCTTATTTTGATTTTTCTGTCAATGCGTAAGTCCTATAATAGAATAACAATCAATCTAGTTACGTATTAATGCTGAAATTATTTATTAAATAAATTTTACAAAAACTTTATTGTTATAGATATTAAATAAAACACTCTATTGGGAAGCATATATATAACCTGATCAGGATTAGGTTCCATAAGAGTTAATTCCACTGAAATGTGAACTAAAAACACTTTTTTGTCAGGATAGCTCGGAACTAATTTGCCAACTATGAAACAGAATTTATGAAGCTCAATCACAAGCTCTACCTCTACTCGTTCCTAGCTAATTTTGCATGGCTCAAGAAAAGTTACACCGCTAAAATTATGTTGGTGGCATTTTTGGGCACTCATGTACCACTTTTGACTTTACTCTTGAGTTTCGTCATCTCAAACTCTTATTCTTTGGAGATGGCAACGCAAGTTATGATAATTGCTCTATTGGCGACGTTAGCGGGTACGGCTGTCACCCTCTATGCACTAAACCATCTCCTCAAACCGGTCATTTTCACATCTGCTACATTACAAAATTATCTGAACACCAAAACACTACCTGAATTGCCTACAGAATATGCTGATGAAGCGGGTACATTGATGGCAGATACCTCACAAACTCTTTACAAATTAGATGAGTTAATTAAGTACATCACTAATTATGATCATTTAACTGGATTACCTAATCGTGATTTATTCCGCGATCGCCTCCATCAGATTCTATCCCAACCTGAAAACAACCAACACCTTGTAGCTATCTTTTTGCTAAGTATTGATGATTTCACTGGGATGAGTCATGGTTTAGAGCATGAGACAACAAATTTATTGGTAAGAGCAGTTGCCCAAAGGTTATCAACCTGCACAACACAAACAGATATCCTTGCACATTTGAGTGGAGATGAATTTGCTCTTGCCCGCATAGACATTCATTCTTTTGAAAGTTTGATTAAGCTATCTCAAGTGCTGTTGAGTACCCTAAGCAAACCCTTTTCTGTAGAGGGTAACTCGATTCGTATAACCGCCAGCATTGGTATCACAATAAATAACCTAAATGATCGTAATAGCGTAGATCAACTTTTGCAGCAGGCTCACATAGCACTTTATCAAGCGAAGCAGCAAGGGCGTAGCCAATACCAATTCTATTCGCCGGAAATTAATGCTCAGTTACAGGAGCGACTGACCTTAGAAAATGAATTACATGGGGCGCTTGAACGTAATGAAATGGTGGTTTATTATCAACCTCTGATTGATTTACATAGCGGACAAGTTACAGCTATGGAAGCGTTAGTTCGCTGGCAACATCCTACATTAGGTTTGATTTCTCCAGCAAAGTTTATTCCGATCGCAGAAGCCAATGGTGCGATTGTACCAATTGGTGAATGGGTTTTGCGAACTGCTTGTGCCCAAACCCGTGCTTGGCAGCTGGCTGGATTTACCCCAATCCGGATCTCTGTGAATCTGTCATCTCGACAGTTTGAACAACCGTATCTGGTTGAGATCGTCAATCAAATTCTTGAGGAGACTGGACTTAAAGCATCTTACCTAGAACTGGAAGTGACGGAAAGCTTCTTGATGGCTAACATTGAGCGTTCAGTTAAAACCTTAAAAGAATTACAAGAACTCGGTATATGCTTGGCTCTAGACGATTTCGGCACTGGATATTCCTCGCTGAACTATTTGAAGCGCTTTCCTGTGGATATGCTCAAAATTGATCGCTCATTTGTACAAGATGTCATGTCTAATGCTGATAGCGCCGCCGTCACTGATGCGATTATTGCCTTAGCAAAGAGCCTCCGGTTGAAAATCACGGCAGAGGGTGTGGAAACTCAAGAACAGCTTGAATACCTGCAAATGCGTGGATGTGATGAAGGTCAGGGTTTCTACTTCAGTCGTCCTGTCCCTGCTGATATAATTGCCTCAATGTTGCAGAAAAGTTCTCGGCAGATAGAGATAATTGCAACATAGGTGAATGCCTAAGCCATTACAACGTGTGGTAGCGAGGCTTCCACACAAAAAACTAACCAAGATTGAGCCAGAACTTTTACTGGTTTATTTGCGATCGCCCATTGTCTGCGAAATCCTCGATCTTCATACGACTAATCATTTGACAAGATTTGTATTTTCTTAACTTGACATCAATAGCAGGATGCCCACCCCACAAAAACCATCTGTTGATTCAGCCATACCTATTTGGAAACTGTGGAAAGCTTTGCAACCATCTGAGTCCGAGATGAAACCTCAAGCTTGCGAAACATCCTTTTTAAGGCTTGCTTGACAGAGTTTTCAGTAATCCAAAGTTCAGCACTAATTTCTGCATTGGTTTGTCCTTGAGCTACCAAGTCAGCAATTTGCACTTCACGAGGCGTTAAACGCTCTGTTTGTAATAGTAATGGGTATTGCGCTCGCGCCATTGTCACCCAAGTAGAAATGTGTAGACAAAGCGCACTCAAATCTGTGAGATTTTGTGAGTTGAATACATCCATCCCTTGCTCACGGGTAAAACCTACCACCCCTACTAACTGACCATTGCTGACAATTGGCCCTGCCATAACGTGCCAGTGATCAGCGCGAGGACAAATCAACCTCCACGTCTTAGGTTCTACTACTAAAGCTTCATGAACAGGGGCATGGTGTTCTAGCAAGTAGCGTGCAACTGGATTATGTTGGGGTGATAATGCAATTTGCAGTGCTTTTTGGAGCTTGCTATTAACTAGAGGAATTTGAGCAAAGAAAAACAGCCCACCTCGTGTAGCTGAAAAATATTCACTCATTTCTGCGGATATGTGCGATCGCAATGTCTCTTCATCTTCAGCTTGAGCAATTGCATGAAATAGAGCTTTTAAGGCAATCATGATTGGCAAATTGTACCCTTTCGAGGTCTAGGCGCAGTATAGCAACCAGACCTATCTTAGCTTTAGTCACATCAAGTCTTTTCCCTTATTTGCTTTTTTTGGATTTTAAGCATGACTGTAAATTCTGGCATTGATGATACACAGATATCCGGGCGCTGGATTCAAATAAGTTTTTTTATCGCAGTAGTGTTTTTCAATCTCTGTTTAGCAATCCAAGTATTCAGTGTTGGACTGGCTTACTTTTACAACTCTGATTGGTGGAAGCTACATATTTGGCTGGTGCGAGGATATAGCGGACTCTCACTAATTTTGTTGATTTGGGTGTTTTTGATGCCGTTTCCTTCAAGAGTCCAGCGCCTGACAGCAGGTATTCCAGTGCTGCTGGGACTGCAATTTCTCACAATTCACTTGAAGACTTCTTTTCCTTTAGCAGTTTTCCACCCACTCATCGGTTTTTCCTTATTTTCTATTTCCACAACCCTAGTTCATCGAACATCGCAGATCGTATTTCCTAACCACAAGCAACGCTAAATCTCTAACTTTCAATTCTTTTAACGCTATTACAGGAGAAATATAAATGTCTCAATATGCTCATCCATCCGTTCTTGTTGATACCCAGTGGCTGGCAGATCATCTCAACGATCCAAATGTCCGCATTATTGAAGTGGATATCAGCCCAAAGCCGTACAAAAATGCTCACATACCTGGTGCTGTCTTCTGGAACTTCTTTAGAGATTTACTATTGCCCGATTTTAAAATGAATTGGGATGCGATCGCTTTTGAGAAGCTGATGGCACGTTCAGGCATCACCAATGACACGACAGTGATTGCCTATGGCAGTTATCCTGGAACCGGAGCCTGGATTTTCTGGTTGTTGCAAGTCTTTGGGCATGAAAATGTAAAAGTTCTCAATGGCGGCTACCAGAAATGGAAGTCAGAAGGTTGTCCACTGGCAACTGAGTTATCCACGTTTTCTGCTACTGATTATCGTGCCAAAGCTACTGATGCTAGTCTAAGAGTATTACATGATGAAGTTAAAGCATCAATTGGTCGAAGCGATACCGTTTTGTTGGATGTCCGAACAATTCAAGAATACTGTGGTGAGTGGTTTTTCGATCAGCCGCCAAAAGAAGGTCAACTTACTGGTCATATTCCAGGTGCAGTGCATCTTGAGCATATCTTAACTCTCAATGAGGATGGCACTTTTAAATCATTCGACGAATTGAAAAATCTTTATACCAGTAAGGGCATTACGGCTGATAAGGAAGTTTTTCCCTACTGTACTATCGGTGCGCGTTCTGGATATATCTGGTTTGTCTTGAAGTATTTATTAGGTTATCCGAATGTTCGGAATTACGATGGCTCTTGGAATGAGTGGAGTCGACTGCCTGATGTAACTATAGAGAGGTAGTGAGAGATAATTGGGATGATCCTAATATTACCAATAACCGCACCTTTACAGACGGACACCACTACCGTTAGAAAGATTAAAACCTCTTAACCTTTCGTTACACTAGAGACATCGAGAAGGACGAAAGCAAACCTCTCGAAGCTGAAATCAAAGGTGAACGACATGAATGGCACAATTCGCGTTGGTAATCTCTTCGGAATTCCCTTCTATATCCATCCGTCATGGTTTTTAGTTCTAGGTTTAGTAACTTGGAGCTATAGCAGTGGATTGGGGGCGCAATTTCCCCAATTATCTGCGGGATTAGCTTTGGTACTAGGACTGATGACAGCGCTGATGCTATTTGCCTCTGTCGTCGCCCATGAATTAGGCCACAGTTTTGTTGCGATTCGTCAGGGTATTGATGTCAAATCTATTACTCTGTTTATATTTGGCGGTTTAGCTAGCTTAGAAAAAGAATCGAAAACCCCAGGTGAAGCTTTTTGGGTAGCGATCGCAGGGCCTTTAGTAAGTTTACTACTGTGTGGTATCGTTACAGGTGTTGCTGTTACTACTACTGCATCAGGCCCGTTAGCCGCGATTCTTGGTGTTCTAGCTTCTGTTAATTTAGCATTAGCCCTGTTTAATCTTATTCCTGGCTTGCCCTTAGATGGCGGGAATATACTGAAAGCCATAGTTTGGAAAATTACAGGCAATCCTTACAAAGGTGTGACCTTTGCTAGTCGAGTTGGGCAAATCTTTGGTTGGGTAGCAATTCTTTCAGGTGTACTCCCTTTACTATTATTTGGCAACTTCGGTAACTTCTGGAACTTATTAATTGGCTTCTTCTTGCTGCAAAATGCTGGTAATGCGGCTCAATTTGCCAGAGTGCAAGAAAAGCTCACAGGTTTGACTGCTGAAGATGCTGTAACTCAAGATAGCCCGATTGTATCTGGTAATCTTACCCTGAGAGAGTTTGCCGATGAGCGAGTTATAAGTGGGCAAAACTGGCATCGGTTCTTAGTGACTGATGATGATGGACAATTAGTAGGTGCGATCGCAGTTGATAATTTACGAACCATCCCAACAGCACTGTGGTCAGAAACTCAAGTAAAAGAAGTCATGCGACCAATTACCGAATCTACCACAGTTCAATCCGATCAACCTCTGCTGGAAGTCATGCAGTTACTCGAACAACAAAAGGTATCTGTGCTTCCTGTGATTCGTGAAAATGGCGTTCTAGTTGGAATCTTAGAAAAAGCTGCTATTATCCAGCTACTTCAAAGCCGAACCCAACCTAACCCTGCATAATTCAACAAAATAATTCGTAATTAAAGCTTTGACTCCGCTCAGGTTAAAGGGAAAGGGATATAAAAAACCCTTTCCCTTTTCCTGAATTTGGAATTAGATGGGATTGATAACAACAGATAAATTCCTGCCTCCTGCGTTCTTCACCATCTCTGCGGTAAGAACACGTCGCCAAGTTAATTCTTTTGTAGTATCATCCCAATGCCAACGTAATAAATTAGCGGGTTGACTCTTGGCAATTCCTGGTAAACCAATTGCTTTTCTAGGTGCATTAGTAGCTAGTAAAATTGCATTTTCTACGTCACAAATTCCCCACTTCACCAAATTCTGCACTCCTAGCAACAAGGGTAAAGTAGTCCCCGACAAAGTGCCATCCGCCAGTCGTGCCGTACCGTTTTTAACTTCAATTTGCCGAGTATCCCAAGGATAGAAACCATCGGGTAGCCCTAGAGGTGAGAGGGCATCGCTGACAAGGAACAGCCCTTTTTCGTAATTGCTAGCGCGAAGTAAAATTTGCAGCATCATAGGCGTAACGTGTTCACCATCAGCAATAAAACCACACATCACATTAAGATGAGTAATTGCTGCCCCTAATAATCCTGGTTCGCGGTGATGTAATGCTGGCATGGCGTTGAAAGCATGGGTTACCATCGTTGCACCCTCCTCAAAGGCACGTTGCGCTTGAGCAGCTGTTGCCTGAGAATGCCCTAAACTGACGGTAATCCCCAGAGAACGCAAATATGGAATTACTTCACCAGTGGGATCTAACTCCGGTGCTAAGGTGATGACTTTCACAACATGGGCATAATCAGCTAAAACCCGCTTTACCTCGTCAATTGTTAGAGGTAACAAATACTCTGCTGGGTGTGCGCCGCGCTTTTGAAAATTCAAAAATGGCCCTTCTAGATGTACTCCCAGAATCTTGGCTCCAGCTTGTTGGCTGCGGAGAATCTCAGCAATAATAGCAAGCGATCGCTGAATATTTTCTACTGAAGTTGTCACAAGTGTAGGTAAAAATCCATCTACCCCGACATCCCACAAAAATCGTGAAATTTTCATCAGTAAGTGAGCATTTTCAGCCGATAAATCAGGAAATGCCAATCCCAAAGCACCATTAATTTGTAAGTCAACGCCGCCTAGAGAAATCCAGTCACCTGCTACATCTAGTAGGGACGCACATCTTCTGTGCATCTCTACTGTACCCATTGGCAAGATTTGCTCAATTATGCCCTCTTGGTTAACTAAGAGCATTTGCAAATCTTTGTAACCAGGCACTTTAGCATTGATAATATCTACAGGATTTTGTGTTGCTTGGGTCATCACACTGGCTAGGGAATAATTAAACCTGACCCGATTTTAAATGGAACCATCGACAATTAATCCAAAATCCAAAATCGTTCGACTGAACGCTCACGACAAGTCCAAAATTCAAAATTCTATGACTTCCTTAGTTGGTATTATCATGGGCAGCGATTCCGATTTGCCCACCATGAAAGACGCGATTGCAGTTTGTGACGAATTTGGCGTTGAGAGCGAAGTGGCGATCGTTTCTGCTCATCGCACCCCAGAACGCATGGTGCAATATGCTCAACTTGCACACCAACGCGGTATTAAGGTAATTATTGCTGGTGCGGGTGGTGCTGCCCATCTGCCTGGAATGGTCGCGTCTTTAACTCCACTTCCTGTCATCGGTGTTCCTGTACCCACCCGTAACTTACAAGGCGTAGATTCTTTGTATTCTATTTTACAAATGCCTGCGGGGATTCCTGTGGCAACAGTAGCGATCGGTAATGCCAAAAATGCCGGACTTTTAGCAGTACAAATCCTTGCAACTCAGCAACCAGAATTACTAGAAAAAGTGCAACAATATCGCCAAACCCTATGTGAATCAGTAATTGCAAAGCAAGAAAAGCTAGAACAATTAGGCTATGAGCAATATTTAAAGCAGATGTTTTAATAAATCTTAACACCAGGGCAGGGGAGGCAGGGGAAGAAGAACTATTGATTGATTCTTGAGCCATGCCCAATGCCCAATACCCAATAACCAATACCCGATTAAATTCAAGATTGAAGCGATCGCTCCAGAATCAATGCAGCATTCTGAAGTATCTTGATGCTGAGGCCTTAATCAAAAATTTAGAGCTGCAACATCCATATTATGTGTCAACTGCTCGGAATGAATTGCAATGTTCCAACGGATATTTGCTTTTCTTTTGAAGGGTTTTCTGCACGGGGAGGAAAAACGGATGATCATAGCGATGGTTGGGGCATTGCTTTCTTTGAAGGAAAGGGATGTCGAATGTTTTTAGATGCCCAACCTTCTGTTGCTTCTCCGGTAGCGGAGTTTGTTCGGAGTTATCCCATCCACTCAACCCATGTCATAGCCCATATCCGTAAAGCTACTCAGGGTGAAGTTGCCCTACACAACTGCCATCCTTTCCGCAGAGAATTGTGGGGTCAATATTGGGTATTTGCCCACAATGGTAATTTGCCAGATTTTGATCCAGAAAATTTGGGCTTTTATCAAGCCGTAGGCGACACCGATAGTGAAAAGGCATTCTGTATGATGCTAGAAACACTGCGATCGCATTTTCCCCAGGGTAAGCCTGACATCAAGGAACTGTACTCTGTACTGCAAGAAATTACTGCTGTAATTGCAAAGCTGGGTATATTTAATTACTTGTTATCCGATGGAGTCCACTTTTTTGCTTATTGCTCAACTAATCTCAGTTACATCGTCCGCCAAGCGCCCTTCGCAGCTGCCCATTTAATTGATCAAGACATGACCGTAGATTTTCGGGAGGTGACTACTGAACACGATCGCGTTGCTGTCATTGCTACCACACCTCTAACTGACAACGAAGTTTGGACACAAATCCAACCTGGAGAATTACTAGTTTTTCAGGATGGGCTGCCCTTGAAATATACATTCAGTTAAGAATAAACAGTTGCTAAATTTTTCCCATTTAGATAATTTCTAGATGGGTTTTGTTTTTCATGCTTTTCATCTTAATTTTGTTGCACTGCATTGAGAAAAGGCGATCGCTAATTAGTCATTCCCTAGCAATTTGCTTGATCCATTAGGTAGCGAATTATGATGACAACTTGAGAGTTGAAAATAAAACAATTGTAATTCCTCACAAAACTGGTAGAATCACCATATTCTTGATAAAGAATGTGAGGTTTTTTGGTGTTTGCAACTACATATATGGAATCATCCAGTATTATAAACACTATATAACTGTATTCCCATCAATTATTTGTAGATTTAGTGGAGGAAATGGAATGAGTTTGTGGCAACGCCAACTGAAAAGATTAGAAGCAATCGCTGAACATAGAATTAATCGGTTCAGACTGAATTCGCTCAAAGGCTTTGTATCACTCTTTTTGGTAGGGACTGCTTTGAGTGTGGCGCTTGCTGCCTGCTCTGGTGGAAGTGCGAGTAATTCTTCCTCTGAAACCCCTAGTGCTAACCCTGTTGCTGCAAGCAAGGATAATGTTGAGCTAACCCTCGTTTCTTTTGCTGTCACCAAAGCAGCTCACGAAGCCATCATTCCTAAGTTTGTAGAACAGTGGAAAAAAGACCATAACCAAACTGTCGTCTTCAGGCAAAGCTATGGCGGATCTGGTTCCCAAACTCGCGCCGTTATCGATGGTTTGGAAGCAGATATTGTCCACCTGGCACTAGCTGGAGACACCCAAAAGATTGAAAAGGCTGGATTGATTCAACCAGGATGGGAGAAAGAAGTTCCCAACAATGGTATTGTCTCCAAATCTGTAGCGGCGTTAATAACTCGTTCAGGTAATCCTAAAGGCATCAAGACCTGGGAAGATTTGGCGAAAGATGATGTAAAAATGATTACTGCTGACCCGAAAACGTCAGGCATTGCTCGCTGGAATTTCTTGGCACTTTGGAACTCTGTAATTAAAACTGGTGGTGATCAAGCTAAGGCTACAGAATTTGTCACTAAGGTTTACAATAATGTGCCAGTTTTAACTAAAGATGCGCGGGAAGCCACTGATACATTTGCCAAGCAGGGTCAAGGGGATGTCTTAATTAACTACGAAAACGAAGTTATTCTGGCACAACAAAAAGGCGAGAAAGTTGATTATATTGTTCCCGATGTGAATATATCTATCGACAACCCGATCGCAGTGGTAGATACAAATGTTGATAAACACGGAACCCGCGAAGTTGCTGAAGGATTTGTCAAATTCCTTTATACTCCAGAAGCACAGGAAGAGTTTGTAAAATTAGGATTCAGACCTGGAAATGAGGAAGTAGCCCAAAGTAAAGCAGCTACAGATAAATTTCCCAAGGTGAAAACTTTGGGTACAGTTGCAGACTTCGGCGGTTGGGAAGCGATTGATCAGAAGTTTTTCGCAGATGGGGGTGTATTTGACAAGATTCAAGCCCAAAAGAAACGGTAACTAAATAATTCGTAATTTGTAATTCGTAGTTCGTAGAGTGTGCGTAAGTCCTATAGTAATTACGAATTAACAATTACGAATGCGAACAAAAAACTTCTTTTGAATTTTAAACTATGACAACTGTATCTCCTTCTTTAGAAGTTGAACGCAAAACGCCATTCTGGAAGAGATTGGGGCGGGTTCCCTGGACTTGGCGAATCACCATAGGATACCTGACGGTGATGTTGTTTATCCCCATAACTGCCATGTTCCTGAAAGCGAGTACGGAACCTCCGACGAGATTTTGGGCGATCGCAACCAGTGATATTGCATTAGCCACCTATAATGTCACTTTTGTTACAGCGCTATTTGCTGCCTTCCTTAATGGCATTTTTGGGACTCTGATTGCTTGGGTTTTGGTTCGCTACGATTTTCCTTTAAAGCGCTTGATTGATGCCACAGTAGATTTACCTTTTGCACTGCCAACTTCGGTAGCAGGGCTAACTTTGGCAACAGTTTACAGCAATAACGGCTGGTTAGGTTCTTTACTAGCACCTCTAGGGATTAAAGTATCTTTTACTCGCACGGGAGTAGCGGTGGCAATGATATTTATCTCACTACCTTTTATTGTGAGAACTGTGCAACCTGTGCTTCAGGAAATGGAACAGGAAATAGAAGAAGCTGCTTGGTGTCTGGGTGCTACTCAATGGCAAACCTTTTGGAAAGTGATTTTGCCACCTTTATTTCCGACAATTTTAACTGGTGTAGCCTTGGGTTTCTCTCGTGCAGTTGGGGAATATGGTTCGACTGTGATTATCTCTTCCAATACGCCCTATCAAGATTTGATCGCACCTGTGTTGATTTTCCAGCGATTAGAGCAGTATGACTATTCTGGTGCAACAGTAATTGGCATAGTTTTACTATCAATTTCATTGGTACTACTATTGGCAATTAATTTCTTACAAGCATGGGCAAGGCGATATGACACTCGATAAGCCAAGTTTTCACTCATCTGCATCTGATACACATACGCCCAAGGCTAAAGAGCAGAAAAGTTGGGTACCAATAGTTTTAATTGGTATAGCGATCGCCTATTTAGCCCTAGTTCAATACATCCCGGCAATCAACGTTTTCACCCAAGCTTTTAGCAAAGGAGTTGGGCCATTTCTTGCCAACTTGTCGCAACCAGCTTTTCTCCATGCAGCTTGGCTAACACTGTTGCTGGCTTTAATTTCTCTGCCTGTGAATACTGTGTTTGGGCTATGTGCCGCTTGGGCGATCGCTCGTCATAAATTTCCTGGACGCGCCGTAGTTTTGAGCATTATTGACCTGCCATTTTCCATCTCGCCCGTAGTGGCAGGATTGATGATTGTGCTTCTTTACGGACGCAATGGCTGGTTTGGCCCTTGGCTTCAAGCCCATGATATCAAGATAATCTTTGCCTTTCCAGGTATGGTACTGGCTACAGCCTTCGTGAGTATGCCCTTTGTGGCGCGGGAAGTAATTCCTGTTTTAGAGGAATTTGGTAAGGATCAAGAAGAAGCTGCTAGAACTCTAGGTGCGAAAGATTGGCAGATATTTTGGCGCGTCACCTTGCCTAGTATCCGTTGGGGTTTACTCTATGGTTTAATTTTGACCAATGCCAGAGCAATGGGTGAATTCGGCGCGGTTTCGGTCGTATCTGGCAACATTGCGACCCAAACCCAGAGCCTACCACTGTTTGTAGAAGATGCTTACAAACAATACGAAACCGAAGCTGCTTTCTCTGCGGCTGTACTGTTAGCATTGTTAGCAGTAGTAACCTTAGTACTGAAAGAGATTCTGGAACGGAAAACCCGCATTAAAGATCTTGAATAGGTTCGGCATGGGGCATGGTTTATTAATTATTCTAGTCCCTAATCTTTTTGATGGTGAAAATCATGACTAGTGAAAATACACTTACCAATAAACGGATTCGATTAAGAATTCCCAAGGACTATCACCAAGAACCTGTAATTTCTCGCCTGGTATCTGATTATGGCCTGACTGTAAATATCACCGCAGCGATTTTGGGAGCCAATGCCGTTGGCGATGGTTGGTTTGACCTTGAATTACAAGGAACAGATGCACAGATTCAGAGCGCACTAACTTATCTCCACGAATTGGAGTTGGAAGTCTGAGATGACACTAAAGCAAGTGATTGGTAAAATCAAATGCAGGTGAAATTAAATTACTTTGAGCTTACTAACGCTTTTTTATGACTCTCACGAAATAAAAATCAGAAACCAATGTTTCTGATTAGTTTTTATAAATTTAAGCGTAGGTTGGGTTGAACAAAGTGAAACCCAACCTAAAAATATTTTATTTTTTCATAGTAATAAAAGAAAGTATTTAACGATCGCTCTCTGGAAAAAAACTTTTTGGTCTACTGAGATATGCGATCGCCCAATAGCCAATCAATTAATTTAAGTTAAAAAACTTTAAAATTGCGTTTCAATGTTTTGGAAACACTTAAACCAATTCGCAATTCGCAATTCGCAATTCGCAATTACGTTTTGTGTCGGGGTCTAAATTCCCGTCATAAAACGCGCTGCTTGATAGAAGCAGGGGACTCAAACCCCTAAAGTTTGTTAAATATTATTCTGCAATACGCTACTACAGATGTATTGAATTGTCAACAGCAGTATATAATACTCAAAATAAACTGAGTTAGTTACGTGCATTTACTCATTGCTTTTTTGCGATCTTTGTGAGAATCTCCTTTACATAACAAATAAATGCATTAAATCGATAGCGTTACCGTAGTTTAATAGAAGCCAAAAATATGAAAATCTCTATGAGGCTGAAATTCAAGGAAGCACAGTTGAGTTGCAGGGGTACGGCATTAGCAAAATTCTCTGCCGAATCTAAAGATTGCATAGGCACAGCCTACCGTAAGTATCGCTATTGGGAATTAATCTGATGCCTCAGAGCAAATGTGTAGAACCCGCTTCAGTCCTAAGTCGAATTCTCGTGCCTCAGAGGTATCACAGGCAACCTGTAATTTCGCGGCTGGTGTCTCGTTATAGTTTAACCGTCAATATCAAAGCTGCATCTCTGACATCAGACAATGACAGCGATGGCTGGTTTGATTTGGAGCTTTCTGGAAATCCCCAAAAACTGACAAATAGCCTATCTTACTTGCAAGGATTGGGAGTGAATTTATTGGAATTAGCGATCGCTACCCAGATTCAACCCAACCAACAATCTTTAACTTTTCCACATCCAGCTAGCATGAGTCCCAAAAACTCTGCATGGCTGACAAATCAATGGCAAGAACAATTCCAGCAATGGATTTCTCTGGGCCAAACTAGTCGATTGCGCTTGCAACTGTGCGTCTTAAAATCTTATTACGAAGAACCGGTGATTTCCGAGTTAGTTTCTCGTTATGGACTAACAGTCAATATCACCAGTGCTACACTCCAACCCGATACGGAAGATGACGGTTGGTTTGATTTGGATTTGTGGGGGAGAACAAAGCAACTCTACTCTAGCCTGAGTTATTTAGAAAAACTGGGGCTACCAATTTGGCTAGATTTGTCTAGCGTTTATAGCGATGTCTACGACGGGCTACGCCTACGCTAATTAATAAAATAGTCACTACCCAATGGCAGCATTAAATAATCAAACCAATTCTCAAACCAGATTATTACTGGTTTCTTCAGTCTATACAAAAAGCCAAGTTACTCAGATTCGTCTGCGGATACATATTCCCAAGTACTATTTGCAAGTGCCTGTAATTTCGCAACTAATTTCTGTTTATGGCTTGGTAGTTAATATTACTAAGGCTCTGCTACAACCAAATGTAGATGGAGAAGGATATTTTGACATTGAACTTCGGGGAACAGCGCCACAAATTTGTAGCGGTCTGGCTTACCTAGAATCCCTAAATCTAAGAATTGTGGGCAAGCCGAATGCTGACGGCGATGGCTGGTTTTGCTGAAATAATCTAAATTTCATAGTACCAAATTTCTTCTTCTCGCAGCACAATTCGATGCAAGGAAAGACGAGCGATCAGGCCCTCTTGCTCAAACTGCCCAAGAATACGAGTGATAGTCACACGCGTTGAACCGAGCATTTCCGCGAGGTCTTCGTGAGTCAGACGCATATCTATTAAACGTCCTTTTTCAACTTCCGAACCAAACTTTTTGGATAACCATGCCAACAGCTTGAGCAGCATAGTTTCAACTTTTTTATGGCTACGAATAACCATCAATTCTTGAGCCTGTTGGATATGGGTAAGTAGAGTTTCTGTTAGTTGACTCCATTCCTCTAGAGGTAAAACCGTCGCCTCTACTTTAGTTAGGCATTCCATTTGGTAAGGATCTAATTTTGACAAAGCCTTACCAACAACATCTCCAGGGCCCCACAATCCCAGCGCGACGGTTGTACCATCTTCCAGATAGGTAAAAGTCCTGATAAAACCCGTTTCAATCTTCCAAAGTCCGTTTTCATGCTCTGGCAAAAATGACCGACGTGCAAAAACTTCTTTGGTACTACTGCATGGGTTAGGAATAACTGTGTATAAAGACACCATACTATATAAATACCGTTTATCGATAGATTAATCGTATTATATATATATAAGGTTATAAAAGCCTATCGGAATTATGATTAGCAACCTGTGCAAATAATAAAAAGTCATTTTGGCTCTTAAACTATGCAGGGGTACTCAAAAATAGGATTAGAGGATATTTATAAAAAAATATTAAGAAATCATGTAAATGTAATCTTTTGGTAAAAAATATCGTTCTACTAAGGTCTTACTTCTCGCCCAATCCATTTATCAACAATAGGTGGTTGGTAAGTTGCAAATAAATCTAGTAGACTTTCGGCGTCAGATGCTTCCAGTACAAGAGAACGAAGGGCAGACTTGAGGAATTCTTCCTTTACAGCATGGTCAAATAATCTGAGTAAGGGGTCGAAGTACTGCTCCACATTCAACAAACCGCAAGGTTTCTGGTGTAGTCCTAGCTGTGCCCAAGTGAGTATTTCACAGAACTCCTCTAGAGTTCCGTATCCGCCAGGAAGTGCGATAAAAGCATCAGCCAAATCCGCCATCTTAGTTTTGCGTTCGTGCATGGAGCCAACAATGTGAAGTACAGTGAGTTCATTGTGGGCTATTTCCTTAGCAGCTAAGAATTCTGGAATTACTCCAATAACCTCACCTCCAGCCAGCAAAGCTGCATCAGCTACAACCCCCATCAAACCTACATTTCCTCCTCCATAAACTAGCCTAAATTTTTGACTAGCTAGAGTTTTACCAAGCGTCTGAGCAGCCTCTTTATAAACAGGTCGAACACCCATACTAGAACCACAGAACACACAGATAGATTTCACGGTTCAATTTATCTCCTACTGCCTAAGAAAATTCAAAATTAACAACCTCACGGATATACAGCATTTTTCTTTTACATAAAATAGAAAGCTATGGGTTTTGAAGCAGATGGCGCAGCGTGTCGTAGACAAGGCAGGAAATAGAAACTCTCCATATCTGATTTTGATTCCTGCGTTTTGTACTTTACTTACTTGTAAACTGCTGTAGCTATTCTTTAGATGTATAGATAGTAAGGACACAGTAATTGAAATCTTTCAATTCATCAGTTAGTTTAAACCATGCTGTGTCCCTACTTTCTTATATAAGACTTAAATTCCCGCACCATCGAGAAAATCTTCAATTATCCCATCAGAATTATTGCTCTTAGGGTTGTCGGTTGGTTCGTCGTCAAGCTCAGTTGGGGACAAACTTGATTGTTGCAACTCCTCAAATTGTTTCTCTAATGCTTTGACACGTTCAAATAAAGCGCGGATGACTTCAGCTTCTACGTCGCGTACTTTATCATGATCCAGAACATTGGTAGACGAGTTGTTCTGACGAGTCACGCGCCCTGGAATCCCAACTACAGTAGTGTTACTGGGCACATCTCGCAGCACCACAGAACCTGCTCCAATACGGACGCGATCGCCAATTTGAATATTTCCCAATACCTTTGCACCCGCTCCCACAACTACATGAGAGCCTAAAGTTGGATGGCGTTTGCCGCTTTCTTTCCCAGTCCCGCCAAGGGTGACACCTTGATAAATCAAGGCATGATCGCCCACGATCGCAGTCTCGCCAATCACTACTCCCATCCCGTGGTCAATAAACACTCCCTGGCCAATTAATGCCCCAGGATGAATTTCAATTCCGGTTAAAAACCTACTAATATGAGAGATGAGCCTTGGTATAAAGGGAATTCCAATTTTATACAGCCAGTGTGCTAATCGATGAAACACTAAAGCTTGGAGTCCAGGGTAACAGAACAATACTTCTAGCCAGTTACGGGCTGCTGGGTCACGCTCAAAAATGGTTCGCAAATCAGTTAGTAGCATACTCTGTTAAGGTTTTCGTTGGTAGTGAGGTTCTGAAAACAGAAACTCAGGATAATTCCCACTAAAAGATCAGGTCATTTATGGGAATTGTGTAGGATAATAATCTACGGTAAGTCGATAGCGTATAGTGCTTTTGTGGGTAGTTAAGTGGGATGCTATCACATTCCACACCTTGAGAAAAATTAATTTCGCATAAACTGCGATAAACCCCCCAATTCACCGTAGTATGTTTAATACAGTCTTGAATAGCCAAAACTATGCTCTTTTGGATCTGTCTTCCAAAGTGGAATACGCACTGCTAGCACTCTTAGAACTGGCAAGTCACCACGGGAAAAAACTTCCTCTAACCATGAGCGAGATCACTGCCAAACAACTCATACCTGAACGCTATCTTGAACAAATTTTGACCAACCTCCGGCGTGCTGGTGTGGTGCAGAGTCAACGCGGCTCTAAAGGAGGTTTTGTTTTAGCTCGTGAACCTTGGCAGATCACAATGCTAGAAATTGTCACTTTGGTCGAAGGCGAACGGAAAGAGAAAGATACCTCTAACTCTCTAACTCTAGAAAAGACTCTAGTTTATGAAGTCTGGGAGCAAGCCAACGCTGCCTCAATTGAAGTTTTGGGTCGCTATACACTCCAAGACTTGTGCCAAGAAAGGGAAACTCGCGCACAGCAAAGTCCAATGTATTATATTTAGTCACCAAGGAGTACTAATATGCGGATAGCGAAAGATATCACAGAGTTAATCGGACGGACTCCTTTAGTTCAATTAAACAAGATTCCCCAAGCTTCAGGAGCGGTGGCTCGGATTGTGGTGAAGCTAGAAAGCATGAATCCAGCATCTTCTGTGAAAGACCGGATTGGTGCGAGTATGGTGGAAGCGGCAGAGGAAGCAGGCTTAATTCACCCTGGAAAAACCGTTTTAGTAGAACCGACTTCTGGAAATACAGGAATTGCGCTGGCGATGGTGGCGGCCGCCAAGGGGTACCATCTCATTCTAACGATGCCTGACACAATGAGCCAAGAAAGACGATCCATGCTCAAAGCTTATGGCGCTCAACTAGAGTTAACGCCAGGGGTAGAAGGGATGCGAGGAGCGATCGCCCGTGCAGAGCAGATTTTAGCTCAAACCCCTAATGCTTATATGTTGCAGCAGTTCCGCAACGCCGCTAATCCGAAAGTTCACGCCGAAACCACGGCAGAAGAAATTTGGGATGATACCGATGGAGAGGTGGATATTATGGTGGCGGGAGTCGGTACTGGTGGGACGATTACGGGAGTTTCAGAAGTTATTAAAAAGCGGAAACCGAGCTTTCAAGCGATCGCAGTTGAACCAAGCAACAGCCCAGTATTAATAGGCGGTAAATCAGGACCTCACAAAATTCAGGGTATTGGCGCGGGATTTGTCCCAGCAATTTACCGTCCAGAACTAGTGGATGAAGTGATTCAGGTAGCGGATGAGCAAGCGATCGCTTACAGCCGTCGCCTAGCAAAAGAAGAAGGATTGCTATCTGGCATTTCTACTGGCGCTGCGTTGTATGCTGCTATTCAAGTAGCACAGCGCCCAGAAAATGCAGGTCGTCTAATCGTCATGGTGCAGCCTAGCTCCGGCGAACGCTACCTAAGTACTTCACTATTTAAAGACCCAAGTGAGAATGAATGGTTGAGCAAAGTTTGATTCCCGATACCAATTTTAGATTTTAGATTTTACAGACTTCTAAAAAATAAATTATCTAGTAGAGTGGATTGCAACAATTAGGGGCGCACAGCATTGTGCCCCTAAGAGAAATGCTTAGTCGTTCTAGCACATTAATGCGGTATTGTGAGAAATCGTATGTTATGACCATCCTGCATGAGTGAGCTACAGACAGCCTTCACTGAAGGGATAATTGCCTTCACAGCTACCAATATTGATGACATCATTATTCTATTAATATTTTTCTCGCAGGTAGATATTAATTTTCGGCCGCGGCATATCTTACTTGGTCAATATTTGGGTTTTGCAGCCATTATCATCGCTAGCTTACCAGGATTTTTTGGTGGATTGGTTGTACAGCGAGAATGGATAGGGTTGCTAGGGCTGCTACCAATAGCAATTGGTCTTCAACAATTAATATATAGAAAAGAAGAAACTGCAACAGTTCAGATCAGCAGTGATTTTAGGGAATCCACAACTACCAACCCGATATTGTCTTTTCTTTTGAGTGTTTTGCACCCCCAAATCTATAAAGTGGCAGCAGTAACTGTTGCGAATGGTGGTGACAATATTAGTATATATATCCCCTTATTTGCTGGCCACGATCTTGCCAGCTTGGGAGTAATTCTAAGTATATTTTTTATCATGGTAGGGGTTTGGTGTGCGATCGCTTATTTTTTAAGCCGTCAACCAAGCATTGCTTATATTTTAAGTCGCTACGGTCAAGCTCTTGTACCTTTTGTGTTAATTGGTTTAGGTCTGTTTATTATGTATGAGCGAGGCACATTCACTTTATTACCTTGGGTAAGAAGTTAATCAATATTGGATTTTGAATACTGGATTTGGGATTGAAAATCTCAAATTGTTCATACCTGATGAACTAATTCTCTTTCAGCTTGAAAGTGGGAATTTTCTCAATCCCTAGTTCAGAACTAGGGGCTGAAAAATGCTTGACTTGCAAGCATATATCATGTTATAAAAAATAAAACCGTTCGGTCGGTAATATTTAATTTACAGCAATTTCTAATTCAATAAACTACACCGCTTTTTACTCTCTACCTAATAAATCGCTGTAATGTCCAAAGGCGAAGAAACAAAAAGCAGAATTCTCCATCAAGCAGCCGAACTGTTTAACCAACAGGGGTATGCAGGCTCATCTATGTCAGACATCATGCGTGTTACTGGATTGCAGAAAGGAGGAATTTACAATCACTTCCAAAGCAAAGATGATCTTGCACTACAGGCTTTCGATTTTGCGATCGCTCGCATCAACCAGCATACTAGATTTGCATTACGAAGCAAACGCCACGCAGTAGAACGCCTGCAAGCAATCATTGGTGTATTTAGTAGCTTTGCAGAAAATCCACCTATCAAGGGAGGGTGTCCACTGCTAAATACTGCTGTAGAGAGTGATGATGCTCATCCAGCGTTGCGGGAACGTGCTCAACAGGCGATGAACTCTTGGCTGCATTTGATTCATCGAATTATTGAAACGGGAATAAAAAAGGGTGAAATTCGTCCTGAAGTTAGTGCTAATGAAATCGCTACTATCATAATTGCAACGTTAGAGGGAGCAGTAATGATGAGTAAGCTTTATGGAGATTCAATTCATATGCACAGAGTGATTAATCACTTGAATCAATATTTTGAGACTAACCTTAGAATGTATGGCAAAAATCAAGGTATAGAGAAATAATGCTAATAAATAATAATTTGCACAGGCCACTAGAAGTAATATTAGAAATTCCTGTAAAAACATACGACATTGATTTTATGGGAATCGTGAGTAATATTGTGTATATCAGATGGCTAGAAGATTTACGTTTAAAGTTTTTAGATGAACACTGGCATCTCAATCAACAAATTGAGCAAGGATATGCACCTGTTCTAGCTGGAACTGAAATTGAATATAAACGCCCGATAAAAATGATTGATCAAGTAATTGGACGTTTATGGCTGAGTAATTTAGGAAGGCTGAAGTGGACTGTGCAAGCTGAAATTTTATCTAACAATGAGTTAGCAGCAGTGGCTAGCCAAAAGGGCGCTTTTATCAGTTTACAAAATAGTCGTCCTATTCCCATTCCAGAGGAATTAAAGAATAAATATTTCGAGGTTCAAAAAAGAAATTTGAAAGACTGTTTATAAATTAATACCCTTGGGTTAAGACTTGCTCCTCCCTAACCGTCCTTTTTAACGATGGAACTAAAGCAAGTCTTTTTAAGGCAATGTTAGGGTTTCGCGACTTGTATTCCTACTCTTGAAGCTTGCTTTCAGCTGCCATATCTTTAAAAACAGAGGAGCGAAAAAAATTTCTTCTCATCACTCCTCAATAAGCTACTCCTTACACTTGCTTTAAGTACAACAGTTTAGTGCATTAGTAAACCTCTAACTAAAGATGCACATATCCATTAATAAGGAGGTATCTATCTACATGGATACTATGGAAATCATCTATTAATCAAGCATATTGCTAGTAACTAACATCATTGATTAAGAATTCAGACTATAGCTTTTCTTAATCAAATAAGGTACATCAGAGCAAGCTCTCGAAGAGCGGGGAGGGGGTGGGGTTCTTGTATTTCACTCAAGCGAGAACCGCTATAATTTACTTAGTACCAGTCAATATACTTTCGATATCTGCTAACTGCAGCACTCCTGAAAAAGTTGGACTATTAATTACAAAAAAAGGTGTGCCAGAAACAGCCAATTTCTCAGCCAGTTGAATATCTTTTGTAATTGCGGAAGTAGCAAGAGTAAGGTCGCGTTTAAACTTACCCAAATCTAACTTCAAATTTTTAGCAATATCTAAATATAACGCCTCACCTAGCTTCTTTTGATTAGTAAATAGCGCATCATGATATTCCCAAAATTTACCTTGCTGATATGCTGCCCAAGCTGCTCTTGCAGCTGGTAATGCTTCAGCATGAATTGAAGTCAATGGTAAATTCTTGTAAACTAATCTTATTTTATCTGGATATTTTGTTAGTAATTCTTTCAATGTTTTATGTGCTTCAGCACAGTAGGGACATTGAAAATCTGAAAATTCTATTAGCAGAGTTTTTGATTGAGCGGAACCTGTGGTGGGAGACTCACCAATCACAGTTTGAGGATTCGTTTTTAAATCTTGTAAAAATCCTAGCTGTGCTTGCTTGACTTTTTGTTGTTGTTGCTGCTGATAAGTTTGAATAGATTCAATAATTACCTCTGGATGTTCGCGGATAATTTGTAATACTTGCTGTTCTAACTGCGGATCAATGCGGCTAGCAGCTTGTGCAGGAAATGAACAGGTAACAACTAAAAGTAGCAGACCTATTGCTGACCAAGTACGCAGATACTGAAATAAGGGACTAAACCAATCAAAGAATATACGCATACAAAAACTCATAAATATTTTTTGTCTCAGCCATAGACTCGCAGTCGTTTTGACTTATAAGTACGCTTCAGTTTAAAATCCCATAATTTAAGCTATGGAAATTCTTTTTTTACTTCTTAAACAGAGCCAGCAATCATCCCAGCAAGTAAAATAAAACCAATCCACACGTTTTGCCGAAACATCTCACCATAAACAGGATTAGGTAAGTCTTGCTGTCTTAATCGCAGAGACTGCCAAACCCATCCGATAGTAGCAAATGCAAGGCTAATCCAGAAGGCTAAGTCTAAATGTATCAATACACCTAACCAAGCCAATAACAAGATAGTGCCAGCAAAGAAAATTCCAATAGCTACAGGGGCATAATTCCCAAAAAATAGAGCGCTAGAATTAACACCAATGCGGCGATCGTCTTCCTTGTCGCTCATGGCGTAAACTGTATCAAAACCCAATGTCCACAGTACAGTCGCGCCCCAAAGTAACCAAGTTGGTTGAGTGATGGTTTGTGTCACTGCACTCCAGCTAATTAACACGCCAAAACCCCAAGCAATAGAAAGTACCAGTTGCGGTACAGGAAATACCCGCTTTGCACCTGGATAAAGGAGAATTACAGGCACTGCTGCCACACATAACCAAAAACTCAGGGGGTTAAGGTAAAAGGCCAGAATGGCTGCACATACTAGCGAGACGATCGCGACTACAATCCCAACTTTCACAGACAAAGCGCGAGAAGCGAGGGGGCGATCGCGTGTTCTTTCTACTTCTGGATCAATATTGCGATCCCACAAATCATTGACAACACATCCGGCCGCACTCGTGGCCAGAGTCCCCAATATAATCACACTAACCAGAGGTAAAGGCGGTTTCCCAGAAGCTGCCAAAAATACAGCCCAAAGGGCAGGAATCATTAAAATTAACCGTCCTTCTGGTTTATGCCAGCGCAAAAGCCGGATAATTACAAGCCAAACTGGTTTTTGAGGGTATTCTGGCGTGCTTAACATAGAAATCAATGAATAACTTTAGATAGATGTATTCACACATCTTTACATCTATAGAATAACGTTATTTGTTATTTGTAGAAGCATAACCTCAAGTGGCAACTTTAAATATCTTTAAGTAGTCACTACGGTTAGAAACAGTAGGGTGAATATACTTAGCTCTGTTACCCTCAGCAAAAAATTAACAGTGCTAAGTATGTTTTAATTTACTCAGTGCTGAGTACGGGCTAAACCTTAGCTATCCGCTAACACTACTCAGTTTGAGCAAGTGTGTTGCAACAAATATCAGTGCCAGCTACCCCGACATACCACCGTTTGCCATCATTTCTTATAAAGAGAGAAAAGTAGATGCAGAATTTAGTTTCGGCTAGCTGGGAGAGTGTTCCAACTCAACCACCTAAGCAACATCGGATTATTGCGGCTATTGACTTGGGAACAAATTCTCTACACATGGTAGTAGTCAAGATTGACCCCACACTACCAGCTTTCAGCATTATCGCCAGGGAAAAAGAAACCGTAAGATTAGGCGATCGCAATCTTACCACTGGAGAACTCAAACCAGAGATCATTAAAAAAGCGATCGCAGCTTTAGGACGCTTCCAAGAAGTTGCTAAAACTATCAACGCCGAAACAATCATTGCTGTGGCAACTAGTGCTGTACGGGAAGCCCCCAATGGTAAAGATTTTTTGTACAGAGTAGAAACGGAGTTGGGTTTAAGCGTTAACTTGATTTCTGGTCAAGAAGAAGCGCGACGAATCTACCTTGGCGTGCTGTCGGGCATGGAATTTCACAACCAGCCCCACATGATTGTTGATATTGGCGGTGGTTCCACAGAGTTAATTTTAGCCGATAGTCACCAAGCGCGTACTCTCACCAGTACCAAAGTCGGTGCAGTGCGACTCACTAGCGAGTTAATTACCAGCGATCCGATCAGCAACACCGAGTTTCTGTATCTGCAATCTTATACGCGCGGTATGTTAGAACGTTCCGTGGATGAGATACTAGCAAACCTGGAGTTTGGCGAATCTCCCCGTTTGGTGGGTACATCTGGCACGATTGAAACCCTGGCGATGATTCATGCACGAGAAAACTCGAGTGTTATTCCTTCCACTCTCAATGGCTACCAGTTAAGTCTTAAAGACTTGCGAGAGTTGGTAAACCGCTTGCAGAAACTGAGTAATTCAGAAAGAGCTGCGATTCCTGGTATGCCAGATAAGCGAGCTGAAGTTATACTGGCTGGCGCAGTTATATTACAAGAAGCAATGACCCTTTTGGGAAGTGAATCGATCACAGTCTGTGAGCGTTCTCTGCGGGAAGGTGTAATTGTGGACTGGATGCTAACCCACGGTTTAATTGAAGATAAGCTGCGCTATCAAAGTTCAGTTCGGGAACGCAATGTTTTAAAACTCGCTAATAAATACCACATCAACTTAGAATATAGCGATCGCGTAGCAAAATTTGCCCAGAGTTTATTTGACCAAACTCAAGGTACGTTACACCATTGGGGATCTGACGAGCGACAATTGTTGTGGGCAGCAGCAATATTACACAATTGCGGTCATTATGTCAGCCATTCGTCCCACCACAAGCACTCTTACTATCTAATTCGTAATGGGGAATTACTCGGTTATACAGAAACCGAGATTGAAATCATCGCCAATTTAGCGCGTTATCATCGCAAATCGCCGCCTAAGAAAAAACATGAAAGTTACCAGAGTTTGCTAACTAAACATCACCGCCAAATGGTTAGTCAATTGAGTGCAATTTTAAGATTGGCGGTGGCATTAGATAGACGGCAAATTGGTGCGATCGCTCAAGTGCAATGTGAATATTATCCACAATTACAGCAGGTAAATCTGTTAATTTTTCCATCTCAATCTGATGATGACTGTGCTTTAGAACTCTGGAGTTTAGATTACAAAAAAGGAGTCTTTGAGGAAGAATTTGGAGTTAAATTAATAGCAACTTTAGAAAATTCCAGCGTTGCTAGCTTCTCCTAGAAAGTAGAAAATAGGGTGCGTTAATGCTTAACGCACCTGCTGAACAAAGTATAAGCGCATAGCTGTACGTCACTACAAATTATGCCGATAATTTCCAAATTTCAATTATCTCATATAGTTTTCATCATACTTAAGGATGAATTAAAAAACTCCCTAAAGAAGTAGTTTAAAAACAGAAACCAGAATTATAATTAACTTTATACTTAATAGTCTATTTACTGTTGGTTATGTTGCTATCGGATATCTAAGCTGGGAAAACTTAGATATCCTTATATAAAAAATTTTAACAAGGCATCAAAGCATCTAATCTCCCCAGTACAGCCATATCTTCTTCATCCAACTCTGTCGGAATACCACTGCGAATCAATTCCGAAAAGTCTTCATTGGGAACCATAACAGTCAACGTGTACAAGCGAGTGGAACCAGTATTTTTAATCAAATGAGTACCAGTGGGAGGCACCAATAAACTATCTCCAGCTTTAATCGCAGCGCTTTTGCCGTCACACATGGCGATCGCTTCCCCTTTGAGGACGAAAAACATTTCTACTGCCCACTGATGGCGATTTGGTGGTGTTTGTCCACCAATATCAAAAATTTCTATGCAACAAGTCAAGGAAGTATTAGCATTTGTTGAATCAAAGATAATTGCTAATCGATTAGAGTCGTTAGGACTGATGCGATATACTTGGTAATCTTTGGTAGATTTAATAACCGGAATTACACAACTAGTAGCGTACATTTGTTTATCCCCTCTGAAATTCTAGATGGGTATGAAAATTACTAAAATCCGAGTTCTGAATATTGAGTTGTTAGTTGTATCTCTTCATTCGATTTTAAATTTTGGATTTTGGGATTGAATAATTCAAAATCCAAAATTTAACAAAGTCTGAGATTAAACGAATCTAAACGTGAGAACAAATCTAAAATCTAAAGTTCTTGAGCGTTCGCGCAGCGTTCCGTAGGGAAGAAAGATCATTTATGCATGGAATCAATCTAAAATCTAAAATAGAATTACTCCTCACCCTTTTGCAGCGCTGTTAAAAGCCTTTGCGAGTCAGTGACAAAACCGAAGCATTGTTTGACATTGTACAATGTTGCCAGCCAACAATATTCAGGAGAAGTGGTAGCGCTACAATCTTTAACTAACACACAGTCATATCCTAAGAAGTTTGCATCACATAACGTAGCTAGCACACATTGATCAGCATTAACACCAGCAAAAAATAATGTAGTCCTTCCTAGATTCCGCAAGATACTATCTAATGGTGTATCCCAGAAGCCACTCATGCGGTATTTGTCCACATAAATATCTTCAGGAATCTGTTCTAGTTCGTCTACTATTGCTGCTGCCCAACTACCTGCCATGAGTACTCTAGCACCATTGCTTGGCAGTGGATCGCCCAATCCTACACCTGCCCCTGTGGGGTCATAGACATGACGCGAACTAGCACTAATATTGAGCAAGTCGGGGCGATTCCCCCAATTTACCCAAATGACTGGAACACCAGCCTCACGTAGTTCTGGAAGTAAGTTGTTTAAAGGTTCAATGGGCTGACGTGCCGGAGTTACGTCTACGCCGATATGCGCCAACCAACCGTCAGGGTGACAGAAGTCGTTTTGCATATCAATGACGAGGATAGCAGCTTTTGCCAAGTCTAGACGCAGGGTTTTAGTTTCTGTTGATAAAATAACGCTTTGTGGGGTCTTTTGAGGACGAGTGATATCTGCGATCGCATCATTCACTGTCCACGCATTTGGTGGAACTCCCAATGTCCGAAAAGGCAAATTCATAAAATTGCAATACCCAATGCCATTTTCTATTTTGTAACTTGAAATTCAGTTGAAAGTACAATTACTTAATCAAGGTTAAATATGGTAAATTTCACTATTCAAAATGTTTTAATTGCCGCCAGTGATGATTATGCAAAGGTAGATGTACACATTGTAAATGGTGCAATCGCTGCGATCGCACCCAATTTACAGGTAATTGGCACACCTATAGATGGCAAAAATAAGCTGCTGCTACCTGGGTTTTTCAACGCCCACACCCACTCATCAGAGATGTGGCAACGCGGGATCATGTCAGTTTTGCCTTTAGAATTATGGTTGGCGGAACTATATGATTTTGCCCCCCTCGATCCCGAACAGGTTTATCTCAGCGCTTTGGGTACTGCGGTGGAAACCTTACTTTCCGGCGGGACGAGTGTGGTAGATCATCTGGTGTTAATTCCCGGGCTTGAGTTAGAAACAATCGCTATTGCAACTCGCGCTTACAGAGAAGTTGGAATTCGCGCTTTTATCGCCCCCTTAATTCAAGATGAATCTCTCACAGCAGGTATCCCATCCGGGGAATCAGCCCAAAATCATGAACCTTATTTTCGCTCAACTGCGGCAACATTGGAAATCATCGAAGAGGCGGTAAGACAATTTCATCGCCCAGATGAGGGCGTGAATATTTTAGTTGCACCAACAGGAATACAATTGTGTACTGATGCTTTATTTCAGGGGTGTACTGAGTTAAGCGATCGCTATAATCTTTGTCGTCACTCCCATTTACTGGAAACTAGGGCACAGGAAAAACTCGCTCAACAAAAGTACGGTTGTACTGCTGTGGAGCATTTGAAAAGAATTGGATATTTGAGCGATCGTACAACACTTGCCCATTGCGTTTGGTTAAATGATGCTGATATCGCCATTCTCGCCGAAACTCAATCTACAGTTGTTCATAATCCCTTAAGTAATCTGCGTTTAGGCAGTGGTATCGCTCCGATTTTAAAATATCGCCAAGCTGGGGTAAATGTAACTTTTGGCTGTGATGGTGCTTCGAGTAATGACTCTCAAGATTTGCTAGAAGCCATCAAAATTGGTTCTATCTTACATAATGTTACAGACTCAGATTATCAACACTGGATTACACCCCGACAAGCAGTAGAAATGGCATCTTTAGGCGGTGCAAAAGGATTGAATTTGGCAGATAAACTCGGTTCTTTAACTGTGGGTAAACAAGCAGATTTGGTACTTTATGACCTCACTAACTTATCATTACTCCCCCGTACAGACCCCATTGGTTTGTTAGTTTTAGGCCGTCCTAGCAATGTTGTTGATAGTGCTTGGGTGAATGGCAAGCAAATTATTACTGGGGGTAAATTTACCACAATTAATGTTGATGAATTACGGCAAGAATTATTTAACCGCAGTCAATGGGAGACAAAGCGCAAGTCTCAAACTGTGGCACAAATTGAGGCTCATTATCGCACAGTTATGGGATTGTAAAACATACCTAAACAATTCGCAATTCGCAATTCGCAATTCGCAATTGAAAAGGGCGAAAAAGCGAATTAATTGATAATTGCCTAAAAGTGGGTACAGAGCCAACACCACACCGTAGGTTGGTGGTCTTAAATCAGTGGTGAGTAAAGAGCTAACACTGATTTAATTGCGTTAGCGTAGCGGTAGCGACGTAGGAGCGTCATTGTGAATTCACAATTGCGAATTGGGTTGACTCAATGACTGCACGCTTGCGTACAAAAATCTTATCAATTAGTTTTACTAAACGGCAAATTATGTTCATATCAGCAGAGATTTTGGGATGTAATACCAATTCAAATAATGTTTGCGACACATTAATTAAAACTTTATTCTGAGAAGTAATTATACCTTCACCTTGCGAAATCCTGCTTGCTTTCTCTTCGCTAGCCAAGCCAAACTAACAGCAAGTATACTACCAGCGATCGCGCTTGGTTCGGGTACTCTTGTCAGCAAAATGTCACTGGCTGTAACAGTTATACTGCCTCCTGCTCCTGAATTATTATTACCAGCAGCGATCGCGCTTGGTTCATTGGGTACTGCAACTATGAAATCAGTATCAATATTTATGTTACCTCCTAGCCCTGAATTATTGCTATCACCAGCGATCGGGCTTGGTTGGGGCGCTCGTCTTAATAAAAGAAGATCGCTGACATTGAGACTGATGTTACCTCCTAAACCATTGCTGATTGACCCAGAATTGCTGTTGAGGGTGGCACCATCTCTTATGGAAAGGGTACTGGTTGTAATAGTTATGTCACCTCCAGCTCCCAAATTATTGCTACCAGCGTTAATTTGCTCAGAATTGCCGTTGACGGTGCTGGTGGGAATCGTTACCTGACTACCTGGATTACTCACGGAAATGCTATCGGTAGCTGTTACAGTTAAATTGCCTGCTGCTCCTGAATTGTTGCCACCACCCTTAATAGAGAGCCTACCAGTAGAGATAGTAAAATTGCCGCTAGAGGTAGTTAAATTGCCGCCGATGGTGATGCTATCGAGAGCCTTGACATTACTATTATCGCTTCCTGTTAGCCCACCATTGATCGCTAAATTTTCGCTGTTGATAGTGCTATTGATAAGTGTTAAGTTACCATCTATATTCACATTGCGGCCGCTGATGGTGCTATTGGTAAACGTTAGGTTACTAGAATTGTAAGCGTTGATATCACTAGCGATCGCTAGCCCAGAAAATGTAACATTGGCGGCGTTAATGTCAAACACTGGGAACTGATTATTGCCAGTGATGGTAAGTAAGTTAGCACCTAGGCCATTAATAGTGAGGTTTTTTGCGATTGCAAGTGCCCCACTCGTTAGGCTAATTGTACTAGGATGACTTTCCAATAAGAACTCTACCACGTCATTGCTAGTGGCCATGTTGATAGTATCTCGCAATGAGCCAACGCCACTATCATTGAGATTGTTAACCACCAAGGTAGCAGCTTGGGCTGATTCCACTTGCATTATTACCCAGCCCAGAGCAACGGCTGTGGAAATAGCTTGAGCGACAGCCTTTTTTCTATTGTTTTTTGTCACTTAAAACTCCGAGTATTAATTTGTCAAAGAATAAAAAACTTATTTGTACAATTACATAGATACATCATAATGTTTAAATTTAATTTGCAAAGGGGGTTTTGATAATTCGCAGATTCAAAACCTAATTGAAGAATTTTCAGAAGTCTTCTTCGGTGTACCACACAAATAATGATCGTGTTCGCTAGACCAATCCTCCGGTGCGTCAACAGTTCCCGCGATCGCTTCCAGCACATCCCAAGCATCCCCGCATGATGTTTCCTTCAACTCTTGAATTGTAATTACATAACGCGTGTTAGGTGCTAAATCTAAAGGAACATCTGGGCGCAAAACACCCCCGTCAAATACAACTGTTACTCTCTTGTTCATAAAAAACCTCTAAAACTTGTGCAGCAGTTGTGTGAGCCAATCTAAAGTACCCGAAGCTGACCCGATCGCGCTTCCACAATCATGATAATATAGTGCCGAAAATTGGCAGAAGCAAAATTGCACGTAGGCGTAGCCCATTGTAGAAATCGTTATTTGCGATCGTTTTAGAGGATGCTTTTAGCCTGTGGTAACGATCGCATAAGCGTTGTCACAAATAGATAAGCGTTCTTAACGAAACAACTTAATTGATAAGTTTTGTTTAAGCGTTGTGAACGAAGACATAAGTTTTGTCACAAAAACACAAGCATTCTGGACGAAACAACTTGTGTTCTGGACGAACGAACAAGTTTTCTGTAACAACGGATAAGCATTCTGGACGAAACAACTTGTATTCTGGACGAACGGACAAGTTTTCTGTAACAACGGATAAGCATTCTGAACCAAACAACTTGTGTTGTGGACGATCGCACAAGTTGTGGTAACGAAAACAACTTTATTCTTAACGTCCGCTTCTGTTTTGGTAACAAATTGACAAGCTGTTGTTATCGCGGCAACTTTCTTGGTAACGTCGCTGCCGCAAAAGTACTTAAATTATTCTTGTGAAGAGGATTTTGTTTAAGCTTCGCATCGCACGAGTTGCAAAATTATGCTGATGCCAAGCTTGATAGAAATCGGGGTAAGGCATATTTTGGGCGCATTCCCAGGCTAAATTGTAGTATTCATCATTTAATTGCCAATAACCACTTAAAGCTTTGACTACCTCAAAGCGATGCTGATTATTCTGTATAATTTCCCCTAAGCTTGATGCTGCCCGCTTATGGGTGAAGTCATCCACAGTAGTTGATTGCAGCAGTTGCATCAAGGCGGCGATTGCATCTTTATTGCCAGTGCCGATTTCCCCTAAGCTATATGCTGCCTGCCTACGGGTGTCGTCATCCACAGTAGTTGATTGCAGCAGTTCCGGCAAGGCGGCGATCGCAAATTCATTGTCTGGGTCGATTTTCCCTAAGCTATCTGCTGCCAGCCAACGGGTGTAGTTATCCACAGTAGTTGATTGCAGCAGTTGCACCAAGGCGGCGATCGCAAATTCATTGCCAGTGCCGATTTTCCCTAAGCTATCTGCTGCCAGCCTACGGGTGTCGTCATCCACAGTAGTTGATTGCAGCAGTTGCACCAAGGCGGCGATCGCAATTTCATTGCCAGTGCCGATTTCCCCTAAGCTATCTGCTGCCAGCCTACGGGTGTCGTCATCCACAGTAGTTGATTGCAGCAGTTCCAGCAAGGCGGCGATCGCTTTTGTGCGGTCTGTTTGTTGCAGTACTGACTTAGCTTCCTCTGTGATTACCAGATTAGCAATTGTCCACTTGACAATTTGTGCTATTATTTCATCTGCTTTAAAATAATCTCTAAATTCTGCAATTCCTGCGGCAGCTAAAAAATAGGCGCAATATTCATAAAATTTACAACATCCATCTTTAAAAGTAACTAAAGCATCGATAAACTGTTGCTTTTGCTGTTTGAGGTTTTCTTCTTCTCGTCCTAGCCAAAGTAATATTGTTTGCTTCCATTGCGGTTCAAATATGCGATAAGTTTCTTGACTGGGATTTTTAGGAACGTGGTTGAGAAAGAAATGCCAGTCATCAATCGGTTTAGCAGCAAAGTACTCCTGAAATGAGGCATGAAAGAAAGCATAAACAGGTTTTCTATTCGTATCTATCCCGACACAGTTTAGCCAACCGCGATTTAGTGCCAATTTCAGCAGCGAATTTTCATTATCAGCATGACCCAAAAACTGAGTAACAGAATCCTGCCGCAAGCGAAAACGGGTTTCTTCTTTATCTAATATTGCTGCTTTAGCTAATTCTCCCAGTTTGACATTAAGTTGCTGACGCTGTTTAGAGTTTGTTACAAATTCGGCTTTTTTCCACTTGTCGAAGTCATCAACAAATTGCTGATAGAGTCCCGCTTGAGTATCGGGTAATTTACCATCTCCCGACTGCCAATTTAAACACAGCAGCGTCAACTGCAAAGGATTTTTCACTAAATCCTGAATCCGTTCTTTACCTGATTTTTTTAACGCAGTACATAACTGTTTTCCAGTTTCAGGAATAGCAGCGAACCATTTGTGAATAAATCTCTCTACCTGTTCTGGATAAGAAAAATCTAAACTGCGATAGGTATCAAAATCATCAAGTGCATTAATGCTTCCATCCCACAAATTAACCCGACAGGTCAGCACAATTCGCACTTGAGAAATTAACCCCCCTTCACGAAATTGCCGTGCAATCTCTGTTAGAGGATTAGATGCGGACATTTCATCTAACCCATCTAACAACAGCCAGACATTATTTTGATTAAACAGAGCAACAAAATTATCCTTCAGTTGCTTAGTGGCTTCAGCTTTACCTATTTTCTCAGCTACCTGAGTCAACCAAGTTTCAAACAGATAAGATTTTAGTTCCTGACCTCGCAAATCTGCTAAAGATACCCAAATGACAATCGACTGATCAATCTCACGAGATACCCAATCAGCAATCTGCTGTAACAGTGTCGTCTTTCCTGCTCCTGGTTCGCCAATAATTGCAAAGTTGGGTTCTTAGTCGCCAGGAAGTACCGAATTGCAAAAATTCTTAATTAACCCTATTTTGGAAAATCCATTGTGGAGAGTGCGATCGCTTAAATCATACTAATTCTTTATGCGCGAACTAACGAAAAAGTCAAATTTTTAACCCACGGAGGTGGGTTTTGTTTGTGTAGCCGCGATTTATAATCGCCAGGGCTACCGCAAGGCGAAAGTCAAAAATCAAAAGTCAAAAGTCAAAATAAATACGCATAAGGGTTTCGTTGATTTACGCCGTGCTGTACTAGAGCGTTAGCCTTTGGCGTAACGCACGTTACAAAAATATCTGAAACATAGTTATGAATTATTAATTAGAAACCGCCTTTTCTGCCACATTACGAATTATTTCCTCCAGCGTTTGAAGTAATTCTTGCTCGTTATAAGGTTTAGAAAAATAAGCGCGTGCCCCCAATTGCATAGCTAATTGCCGATGTTTATTGCTGCTCCGAGAAGTCAGCATCGCAACTGGAATATTTTTTGTATCAACGTCGGAGTTTATCTTACCTAAAAAGCCATAACCATCAAGACGAGGCATTTCAATATCACAAATTACTGCCTCAACCCTCAATCCACTATGGAGTTTATCTAAAGCATCTTGACCGTCTTTAGCTTGCTCTACTTGATAGCCTCCTTTTTCAAGGGTCAAAGCTAAAAAGCGGCGAACATTAATTGAGTCATCTACGATTAAAATTGTGCCTTTCTGTTTAACAGTTGCTGCTGATATTTTGTTTTCATCAAATATCAAGAACGGTGTTTTTAACCTTGCTGATGGTAATTGGCTACCTTTATGAGTCCGCCGATTTGTAGCAATCCAATACAGCAATTCATTGACATTAACTAGTGGCACTACTCGACCATCACCAAGAACTGTGCAGTTGCTAAAGCCTTTCGGCAAAGGTATATTTCCCTCAACTTGGCGGATAGCAACTTCTTGTTCACCCCAGCAACGGTCTATTTGAATTGCTACTGACTGATTATTACCTTTGACTACTAACACGCTGTTAGCATTAATTGCTGCCGGAGCTTCTAACTCTTGGCTATCGTAGCGCACACAATTAAACTCTAAATAACGATTCAGGCGAATCAGTGGCAGCGTGGTTTCTTGCCAATTTATAACTTCACTACCTGCCATTTGAAAAACTCGCTCGTCTTGCAGTAAAGATATTTCTGAAATGACATCTGTGGAAAATGCCAACAGCATTTTGTTGATTTCTACCAACAGAACTCGTGCAACGGAAAGTGTAAATGGTACTGATAGTGTGAAGGTAGTACCAACTCCTGGTTCCGTATCAACTTTGACATCTCCTCGAATCAGTTTGAGGTTGTTACGAACTACATCCATGCCGACACCGCGACCAGATAATGTTGTAACTTGCTCGGAGGTGGTAAAACCTGGTTCAAAAATTAGTGATAATAGTTCTTCATCACTTGCATTAGCGAGTAGAGAAGCATCCAATCCCATAGCTAAGGCGCGGGTGCGAATTTTCTCCAGAGAAATGCCCCAACCATCATCACGGATGGTAATTAGGGTGCGATTACTGCGGTGAGTAGCTGTAATTTCAATCAATCCTTGTTCTGGTTTACCTAAAAGGCGACGGGTTCCAGGGTCTTCGATACCATGATCGAAAGCATTCCTTAAGAGATGCATTAAAGGATCATTTAACGCTTCTAAAATGCTACGTTCAATTAAAGTGTTACCACCTTCAATTTTTAACTGGACATTTTTCCCATACTCCACATTTAAATCACGTAAAGCTCTGGGAAAACGTTCGGTCAAATCAGACAGCGGCCGCATTCTGATGTGATTTAGTTTTGTCTGTAACTGTTTCGATGTTTTGTTGAGTTTACGAGCAATTTGGTCTGTATCATCTACACTGAGTTGGACATCAGTTGTAACTTCCTGTACCTGAACAATGGTTTCCATAACTTCCTGCGATCGCAGGTTAAATTCGTTATAGCGATCCATTTCTAAGGCATCAAATTCTGTGTTTGTATCCTGTATTTGGTGGCCATTCTCAGCTTGCACCTGCACGCCAGCAGAAGTAGCAGGTTGAGTGGAAATTTTGTCGTAGGCTGTACGTAAATCTTGGTTTTCTCGGTCAAGAATTTGGACTCGTTGGTTCAGGTTACGAACAAGTTTACGTAATCTTTCTATTTGTGAGTTTAATCCATTGCGCTGAACAATCAGTTCGCTAAATAAATCATTAATTTGCTCTAGTTGTTTGCTGGGAACTCGGACACTATTTTCATGATTTTCTCGCTCTTTAACAACGCCATTTGGCTCTCCTTTGCCTTCGCCAAATTTAGCATCTGGAGGATTATTTTCTCTAGTAAATATTGTATTTTGCTCTGTGACATTGACAGCATTGACATCATCGGCAAATTCTGCATCTAGAAATGTAAAATTAGCAGCGATACCTGCGATGGGCTGCGCCAGTGCTTCATGATTAGTCCAATTTTCGCTAGTGTTTTCTAGTTGCCAAACAGGTGTTGACACTACTTCTGTGTCTGCGGGGGGAAGCTGTGGTATTATTTCTGCTGGTAATAATAGCGGTGGCGTAGAACTACTATTGAAGTCAAGTTCTGTAGGTAAGTTATCTAGTTGATTTGTCAGCACCAAAGCTTGCGATCGCCGCCATGCTTGCAATGCTAACTGGGCAATTTCTGGAATGCGCGAGCTGCTAACCGTTTCTAATTGCTGCGTTACTGACTCACAAAGCTTGGTAAAAGCTGCCAACTGAAGCATTTCACCCAAACCGCCCAATTCAGCTGCCATGATCACAACTTCTTCATGCAAATCAGGTTGTTCGCTATCTGCCAATACAGCTTCTAGACGCTGCAAACACTCTTCTACTTCTGTGCCAAATAGCAAAGGGATAACGTCTTGCCCATCTTCTGGGGATAGCATGGATGAGGCATCCTCAGGGGTGGGGTCGCCCAAGCGATCGTGCAACTCATCAAAAATCGGGTAACAAAAGGTTGCTAACCACGCATCTTCAACAACATTTCCTTCTGCAAGTAATTCTACAATCTGACGCAGCCAGTCAACTCCAGATAGCAATAAACTTTGCAACTGAGTATCAATTTCTAAAGAATTTTTTTTAGTTTTTAAAACTTTAAAGGAATCTTCCAAACGGTGAGCTAAATGACTTAGCGATTTAAATCCCATCATCCCCGCGCCACCTTTGATAGAATGAGCGGCTCGGAGTGCAGCATTGATTTTATCTAAATCAATGCGGTTAGTAGTATCGATTTCCAACAATACCCCTTCTAAGGTATTCAAGTAATCAGTTGCTTCTTCCAGAAACTGCATCTGGATTTCTAATTCTTTGTCTTGTAACATAGTTTTTGTCCTTAGTCATTGGTCATTGATCATTGGTCATTAGTCATCAGTCATTAGTCATTAGTCATTGGTCATTGGTCATTGGTCATTAGTCATTGGTCATTAGTAAAAGGACAAAGGACAAATGATAAATCACAAGGGACAAATGACAAATGACAAGGGACAAATAATAAAAGTCATTGATCACTAGCAAATAGCAAAGGACAAATGACAAATGACAAACTTAACTAACTTTAAAAGCCTCGACAGTCTCTTGTAACTGATGAGAAATCTCCACAGTTTGTTGCAGAGATTCAGAAACTTGGCGAGAAGAATCGCTGGTGCGTTGTGATACAGCAGCGATATCTTTCATCAATTGGCTAACACTTTGCGATGTTTCAACCTGAGATGCAGTTGCAGTGGAAATTGACTGCACTAAAGAGTCAATTTGACGCGATACATCCAAAATTTCACTCAGACTTTCTTTAGCCTCCTCCACAATTCGAGTCCCTTCCACCACTTGAGTAGTTCCTATTTCCATCGCTTGTACCACTTCACTGGTTTCTCGTTGGATATTTTTAACAATGTATTCAATTTCTTGGGTTGCTGCGGCACTTCTAACTGCTAGTTCGCCGACTTCTTCAGCCACTACGGCAAAACCTTGACCTTCTTCACCCGCACGCGCTGCTTCAATACCGGCGTTAATAGCTAGTAAATTAGTTTGAATAGCGATTTGGTTAATCAAGGACACCACGCGAGAAATTTGTTGCGAAGATTCTCCCAAACGTTTCACTTTCTTAGCAGTTTCACCTACCGTTTCCCGCAAAGACAGGATGTTTTGTACTGTCAAATCCATCGCGTGTCCACTCTTGGTAGCTGTGTGAGCCGCGTGGTTGGCAACGAAAGCAGCTTTTTCGGCGCTTTCGGCTACAGATTTCATCGATTGGGTCATTTGGTCAACAGCATCAAGGGTGTGGTTGATTTCGGCAGCTTGGGTAAGTGCTTCTTCTGCTAGGTGGCGGATGGCTCCTTCGTTAGAGCCAATAGCAGTATTCACATGGGTAGCAGCTTGTTGAACTTGGGTAACAATATCCCGGAGGCTTTCTACAATAGAGTTGAAAAAGTCGGCAACAGTGCCGATTTCTCCAGCCGTCACATCTGCACGTACTGTCAAGTCGCCTCTGGCTGCACCTTCTACATCGTTAAGCAGTTGTAAAAGTTGCTGTTGCAGTGTTTCTTTTTGATGTCGTTCGTCGTCAGATCCGATTACTAGAACATTCCTAGATTGTTCTATCTCGTCGAGTTCCTGTTCCTTAACTAATACCTGCAATTGTTCAGCCATCTGGTTGATATTTGCACTCAATAAGCCTAATTCGTCTTCTCTTTCGATTTCCAGACGGGTATTGAATTTACCTTGACCAAGCTTTGCTAATGCCGCAGTCGCATTTAAAATTGGCTGTGTAGTAAGTTTAGCTAATCGAGATGCGATCGCACCCACAATTAATGCTGTCAGTGCTGTACCGATGGCTATAGTCCACAACAATTGTCTTTGTGGCTCAAATACAATTGCTGTATCTGTGGATAAAAGTACTTGCCAGTTTAAATCTGGTAAGCCATCTAACTTAGTGGCTGGTACGTAGCTGACTAGTTCTTGTTTTTTGTGAGTTTTGGGAACTTCTATAAAACTATTTACCTTTTTGGCTGCTACCAGTTTAGGTAAATTAGCATACTCTCCCTTTGCCTCTTTCCCCAATAATGCCTTTTGTGGACTCAAGAAAACTGTTCCCGAAGCATCGAGCAAATGATATTGTTGTCCATTGGCTACGTAGTTTTTCAAGATTTCCTCTAAAGATTTTACGGGCATACGTGCTTGTACCACGCCAATGGTTTGACCCGTCCTTGTTTCTTTAACGGGTGCAGCTATATAAATACTCACGACACCAGTATTTTTTGCTGTTTCGGGTTTGCTGATGACAGGAGTATCTTTTTGTAAAGCGTCTTGAAAATAAGTACGGTCTTTTTGGTTGTCCAGGGGTTCGCCTGTAGATTGGACAATCAAGTTACCTTGGCGATTAAAAACAGCAACGCTGTCATAGGCTTTGTAGGCTTCGACAACACGATTTAGGACTGCTTTTTTTTGTTGGTTGGTGGTATTGACACTAGCTTGGGGACTGGTTAAAAAAGGCAAACTTGATATTACCTGAATATCCCCGTAGCGTCCCAACATGAAACGGTTAACTTTATCACTTAAGCCACTGGCTTCAGCTTGTTGAGACTGGGTAATTTGCTTAGTAATTGATTTGTTTGCCAAGCTAAAAGCGATCGCGCCTATCCCCAATACTGGTATTGTACCGATTGCGATCGCTACAATAGTTGCTTTTCTAACCAATCCTAGCCTTGTAAAAGATGCAACAACTTGGTTTAGGGAAGAATTATTAGCCGTTTTACTAGTAGTGTTAGTTGGTAGCTTTACTCCACTACCAGTGATTTTTTGGGAGGAAATCAGCGAGGCTCGATTTTGAGCGCCACTACCTTGATTTGAGTTGGTTTTATTAAACATAAAATTAATTCTCCTAACTATGTGAATAAGAACACTAAAAATCCTTTTTAGTAGTACACCCTAATCACTGCGGAGAATAGAAGACTGAACAATTGCCAGTGCATCTAATACCAGTAATATTTCTTGTTGTTGCACAACGCACCCACATAAATAAGGAACTAAACTGGATGCCACTTGTCCTATAGGAGAATGAATATCATCAGGGATGAACTTGGTTGTACCTTTTATTTCTTGCACAACTAAACCTAATACTAATGATTCCACTTGGATAACGATCGCACTGTACTGTCGCAGTCGATAATCTAGAGATTCTAAATTGAGCATTCTTGGCAAATCAACTACCCAAATTATCCGACTTCGCCAATTCATTAATCCCAATATGCAAGAAGGCATATTAGGCATTGAGGTTACAGATTCAATAGGGACAATAACTGCTTCTTGCGTATGTTTCATTGATAAAACAGCAGCAGTCTGTTGATTTAGCTGAAACTTTAAATAACCATCTCCTAAATTAGTTTGCGTTGGTTTTAAAGGAAGTGTAATGTTTGCATTAGTCATTGATTCAAATTACCACTGATTTAATAGTACGTAGAAGATGTTCGCGGGTGTAAGGTTTAGTTATATAGGCATCTGCGCCTTGTCTCATCGCCCACAAACGGTCAATTTCTTGATTTTTAGAACTACAAATTACAATTGGCACTTTTGCAGTAATCGGATTTCTTCTCAGAGAACGACATAATTCAAATCCACTCATTTCTGGCATTACTACATCAGTAACAATCGCATCTGGTTTTTCTAAAACAGCTTTTTCTAAACCCTCTTTTGCACCACTTGCTTTAATTACGTTGTAACCACTTTCTTTGAGATAATGGCTCATTAATTCCAATTCGCTGGGAGAATCTTCTACAATTAGAATTGTGCCAAGCAAAGTCAGGCTCACTATATAAATCTCCTAAAAAAAATAAATTAAATATATTTTGTTATTTTTATTACCTTGTTTAAATCAACCAAGATGCTTAAAAACCATTTTTAACAATTCTGATTGTGTAAAAGGCTTAGTCAAATACCCTGATGATCTAACCATTTTAGCTTTTGCCCTGTCGATAAATCCTGTTCTACCAGTCACCATAATGATAGGTGTATTCTTAAAAGTTGAATGTTTCCGTAATAGAGAACATAGCTCGTACCCATCCAAGCTTGGCATCTCAACATCTAGTAAAATCAGATCAGGTTTACTCCGAATAATTTGCATTAAAGCTTTCACCGGATCATTGATCATCACAACTGAAAATGTGTTTTCATCCAAAAAATATTTAATAGAATTTAAAACCGTTTGGCTATCATCAATGCAGGCAATTGTATATAGTTTTTTGCCAACAGATGGTTGAATATTTTTATTATTCTCAGGAATATCGAAATTAATTGGTTTCGGTAATTTTTGCCCAAGTTTTATTTGCAGTTGTGGCTTAACTTGAGAAGGTTGTGTTGTAGATAAAACTTGTGAACCCCCACCAGCCGGAATTGATGATCGGATGTTTTGCCGATTTCGTAACTGCTTTTGACAGTATTCAACAAGTAACCGCAAATCCAGATGACAGAACTTTGGTAATTCATCCAAAAAGCTTTCTGGGCTGAATTCATAGCTACCTTCTTTTAAACACAGAAATAATTCCAGTACTTCTTTTGCCAATTCGTCTATCAGACTTGCTGCTTGCACCGAAGTGATATAGCCCTGATTTACTAACCAACAAATAGCTTGGTAATCTGCATTTGGTATTGCTTGATGTTCATTCTTCGCCTCAAACATCAGCCGCATTTGCACACGAGTGGCGCTGTTGAGGGCAGGAATTTGCTGGCTCAACCGTCGCAAGTGACTGTCAAGCCGCTCAAACAATTTATCTGAATAAGAGGCATAAGTAAGTTTACCGTCCTCTAGATAAATTGACCAAGAACCTATTCCAGTAAATATGCTTAAGCACCCTGTAGCACGCCGACTGGTTAATTGCGCCAACAGAGATAGCGGATGTAGTTTCTGGAACAACCTGTAGCTACCTATAGGAGTTGTGCTCATTTTGCTTTTACTTCAGCTAAATTCGATACGTGTAAACTAAATTCATCCAGAGTTATTCCACAATTGAAATCGAGTAAAAAGTATCAAATTTTTGTATTTTCAAGTACATCAATTTATCTCTAGGGTTTGTGGCCAAACTCAACAAAAACAGCGTTATTTTCAAATGATCAAATCTCAGTAAATTCGTAAATTATTATTAATTTACTTCCTGTTACTGAGATTTACAGACATTTTTGGAGAATAAGACATAAAAATGTCAAGAGTAGATGAAGCCACTTTCCATTGAGTAACCCCAATCTGACCACAGGAATAATACTGATTTTGCAGATAGTAATATATTTGAACTTCTGTATTTACACTTAAGTAAATATGTTTTTTGAGCAGATAACGGCTAGATGAAGCCACTTTGCATCGAGTAACTTCAACTTGACCACAGCAATAATACTGATTTCTTGATAATAATAAATTGATTTATTAATATTCACACTTAAAAATGTAGATTAAACAAAATACAAAACTTATCTTTTGTAGTGTCTCTACAAGATGCTGGGCTATGCGCTAAAGCATCTCCAAAAAGGGCTACGGTGTATATACAGATCCTTTCTGAACGTAATTTCCGGTTAAGTCTGATAGCTTCTGAAATACCTTAAGAAAGCTTTTACATAGCAAAACCTGTCCCTCTACTTAGTGAGGAGAGGGATTAAAGATAGGACAGGGTGAGGTTTTGGAGGATTTTTAAGTAATTAGATAACTTATGTGTACACCTTAGTTAAAAAGTAGGGTTTCAAAGCCCCCTTTTTAAATAGGCTGGTAACTATACCTGAACTTTTAAATCAAGTATCACTACCAGCCTAGATAAAGCAATTCAATTTATCAAAAGTGCGGATGAAAGGACTTGAACCTTCACTCCTCTCGGAACTAGAACCTAAATCTAGCGCGTCTGCCAATTCCGCCACATCCGCATCAGTTTACTATCATACCATAAGAAATTATTTATGGGAATAGGGAGTGGGGAATGAGGGAGCAGGGGGCAAGGGAGACAAGGGGACAAGAGGTGAGAACTTGAAACAAGTCTTTCCCCTTGTCCCCAATTCTCCTTGTCCCCAAGTCCTCTTCCCAATGCCCCATACCCAACTACATAACCGCAACACGAGGCAAACGATGCTTAAACCCACAAAGAATTTCCCAGGAAATAGTGTCTAGTTGTTCTGCCCAATCGTCTGCTGAAATTTGTTCTTTTCCCTGCTCCCCTAGCAAGGTGACTACTTCTCCTTCTTGGATATTAGGTATGGCACTCACATCCAGCATCAACTGATCCATTGTAATTGTCCCAATTTGCGAGACTCGCTGACCGCGAATTAACACTTGCATTTTGTTGGAAAGATTACGAGGCACACCGTCAGCATAGCCAATTCCCACGACAGCGAGGCAAAGTTCATGCGGGGCAATAAATTTATGCCCGTAGCTGACAGCAGTTCCTGCGGCGATTGTTTTAACTTGGGTAACTCGTGCCTTAAGTTGCAAAACGGGTTTGAGATCGATCGCATTTTGTAAATGCGGTGCTGGGTAAAGTCCATAAACAGCTAAACCTACTCGCACAATGTCGTAGTGCAATGCCGAATCTGTGAGTGCAGCTGCTGAGTTTGCCAAGTGCAAACAAGGTGGTTCAATTCCCATTGCTTTGATTTGGGCGATCGCTTCCTCAAATCGTCTATGCTGTTCTTCCATTGCCCTAGTATCAGGATCGTCTGCTGTTGCCAAATGGGAATAAATACTGGCAATAGATAAATGTGGTAAGCGCTGCACTAATTGCACAAATTCACCAGCTTGCTGCCAATTAGTTCCCAACCTAGACATACCCGTGTCTAATTTGATGTGTACGGGCACTGAAGAACCATAATTCAGGGATTCTAGAGTATCGGAAAATACCAAAGCTTGTTTAGGGCTACAGAGTGTGGGCTGAAGTTTCCAATCTGCGATCGCATGAATCTGCTCTGGTGTATGAGTTGCCCCTAAAATCAAAATGGGTGCTTGAATCCCGCCTTCTCGCAATTGGATAGCTTCTGGAATTGTAGCGACTCCCAGCCAACTTGCTCCCGATTCAATCGCAGTTTGAGCGACTGTTACCGCTCCATGTCCATACGCATCAGCTTTTACTACTGCCATCAACTGGGTACGCGGCGATAAAAACTGCACTAATTGTTGTATATTATACGACAACGCCCCTAAGTCAATTTCTACCCAAGCTCGTTGCGAAAACCACGCGTAGGTGTCGCACTGCTCATTAGGAACTACACCAGAGATTTTTTTGCGACTTAACATTTGTACTGACTCCTATCCCACCACGGCTAAACTTCCAATTTATCCATCTATACACGCTGCTAAAAGCGAGATCAGATTAAATAGGAAGTTTAACCTTCATATTGGAATTGATACAAGATATTATGGTAGTAAAGTAAAAGTTAAGATTTATCGAAGAAAGCCAGAGGGCAGGAGGCAGGAGGCAGGAGGCAGGAGGCAGAAGGCAATACTGCTTCCTGTTCTCTGCCTGTGACCAAAGGCGAACTTGCGGTCTAAAACCCCGCCGTCTATACGACGCTTAGAATTGGGCGGGGTCTGAATCCCCGAGGAAAAAGTTCCTTCTGCCTTGTCTACGACACGCTGCACGATCTGCCCTCTGCCTCCTGCCTTCTTCAAGAGTTTAGGATTTATATAAAAACTCTCTGAAACTCTTATTTTTACCTTTAAGTGCGGGACGCTGTGCGAATGTATTCTTTGTTTTGTTTGCCCTTGATTGTCGCAAGTGGGTGGTATGGGAAAACTACCGCAGCGCTTGGCTCAACTTTTGGCTGCATCCTTTGCATCAACCACGTATTTTTTTACTTTAGGTTAAAATTTTTACTTGCAAACTCCTAACTCATAACTTAATTGCTCAATTCTTCCGAAAGTATAATTTATTCTCACTTCCCTAGCAGGGTGTATTTGTGTTAACATTTATGTAAAGCTATTACCCTGAGCGCAGATACATGGGGAAGGTTTTAGTCTTAAACGCATCTTACGAACCTCTCAATATAACGAGTTGGCGTCGTGCTGTAGTTCTGTTAATCAAAGGCAAAGCAGAACGCGTAGAACACAACGGTAAATTTTTGTATTCGGATTTTCCATTGCCGACTGTAATCCGGTTGCGTCATTACGTGCGTGTTCCTTATAAAGAAATTCCTCTGACTCGCCGAAATATACTGCACCGTGATGGTCATGCCTGTCAATACTGTGGTTACACAGGGGATGAGTTGACTTTAGACCATGTAATACCGCGATCGCGCGGCGGTGGCGATACTTGGGAGAACATTGTAACTGCTTGTGTCCGTTGCAATGTTAAAAAAGGCAGTCGTAATCCCCACGAAGCTCATATGCCTTTGCGTCATCCTCCCCGGCAACCTTATAGCAGCCTCTATTTCGAGGTCAGCAAACATCTTAAGAGTGGACTGCACACAGAGTGGCAAAAGTACGTTATAGGTCTTTGAGCAATTGGTGGCTATATAACCTGCAACGAACGTGATCGCGTCTCGTAGACACCTGCAATGCGTCAACACTCAAGCCTCTACATTTGTGTATGGGGCTTCCTCTTTACTCCCTGGCTTTTCCCAAGGAGAGACGTTAAAACCGATCTGCCTTCTTGCACTGGATTTTGCTCTCAATTATCAGAATTTTAAAAAAGGATACGAAACACGTATTGTTCATTAAAAATTATTGTTAATTGCTCAACAGTCAGAATGATGAGAGTATTGAGCATAAGACTATTTTAAATATCAAGGACTATCCCGAAAGTATAAAATAGAAAGTATATCCTAAGTCAGATTAAAATCCTGCTAATTCAATCTATAGAAGACAAAAAAAGCTCCTCAAACAGATTTATGCTCTCAGATACAGCTCGATATACTAAACTTTCTTGTTTCTAGCACCTATATGCTTTTTAGTAGAATTTAGTTGATTGTTGACCATTGTTAAGCATTGCTGTTACTGGCAAAAAGTATACTTAGATGTAGAGTGCAATGTCTTGATATTTTTGCGAAGATCATAATCTGGCTAAATTCAGGGAATTGCTGCTCGTGGTATTTCTGAATTAAAGGAGCCTCACACTTTAAAAAAAGTTCCCTATGTACTTGAATTCTCCCGCTAGTCAGTTTGAGAGTTTGTCATTGACCACAGAACCAAAACCAGAGGAACCTGAAATAGAGAAAGTGCCAGTAGAAGTTGCATTTAAAAGTCCGTCATTACCGCCATCCGTAGGTGAAGGAGCTATATATCTTAGCCAGCGTGGTAATTCTCCGGCACAACAAAAGTCAGAAGAACTGCAAAAAACCCTTCTGGCACACCGACACGATCGCCAACTGGTAATTCTGCAAGATTTTCCTGACCCTGATGCTCTTTCTTGTGCCTGGGCTTATCAGTTAATTGCCCAGCAATATGATATCAAATGTGAAATCATTTATGCTGGCGCATTGAGCCATCAAGAAAATATTGCCTTGGTGAGGCTGACCAATTTACCTATCCAACGCTGGACACTGCAAACCTTGAAAACCAAAGATTTGTCATCTTATCAAGGTTTTGTGTTAATTGATAACCAGGGAACCACTTCACAGCTACTGTCAGCAGTGCAGCAGTCTGGAATTCCCCTAATAGCCCTCATCGACCATCACAGTATCCAAGGTGATCTCCAATCAGAGTTTGAGGATATTCGTCCCCATGTAAGAGCGACGGCAACCATTTTTACCCAGTATCTCCAAACTGGATTACTGGCATTAGATAGCAGTATAAATCAACACGTTAAATGTGCTACTGCCTTGATGCACGGCTTGCGATCGGATACAAATCGGCTCATGCAAGCGCAAGAAGAAGACTTTATGGCAGCAGCGTATTTAAGCCGATTTTATGACGCTCAACTGCTAAACGCCGTTTTACAGGCGAATCGTTCCAAGCGGGTAATGGATGTGATCGAGCGATCGCTAAAAAATCGCATCGTCCAAAATAACTTTTCCATCGCTGGTGTTGGTTACTTACGGTACGAAGACCGTGACGCCATCCCCCAAGCGGCTGATTTTCTCGTAACCGAAGAAAACGTTCACACTGCCGTAGTTTACGGTATTGTTCACGATGAAGACGAAGAACTAGAAATAGTCATCGGTTCCCTGAGAACCACCAAACTCACCCTTGACCCCGATGAATTCATCAAAGAAGCCTTTGGGCAAGATAGCGCAGGGCGGTTTTTTGGCGGTGGAAGGACAAGCGCAGGCGGGTTTGAAATCCCGATGGGTTTCTTATCTGGCAGCAACGAAAATTCTGCATACGCAAAAATGAAATGGGAAGTATTCGACGCTCAAATTAAGCAAAAACTGCTGAGGTTAGTTAATCCCAGAGACAACCCAATTCAGTCGGAGTAGAAAGAACTTAACGAGACCCGGAGAACTTCTAACTAATGCAGCGTCAAAGTGTTTGTTCAGATAGCATCCCTTCCCGACTTTTGATAAAAGTCGGGAATTTAGATTTTATGACGAATGCTGAACTAAATCAAAGTTAACTTGCGCCTACCTATTTATTTGTCAAGGAGAAGCGCCATGAAGATTATAGAACTGTAAATGTTACAAACTTTGTATAAGGCAATGCTGCCAGATGAGTTTTTGGCAATGCTAATTTGAGTAAATTCTGTTTTTTGAGAGGCATAAAAATGACACAGCAAGAATTGCTAAATGAGTTTTTATCCCTTCTTGCTGAAGCACAGCGTCAAGTAACCGACTTTATTGCTTTTTTGCGGCAAAGATATGGAGTAGTTGAACCTAGTTCTCAATGGCCAGATTTTGACTTGATAAATGATAGCTTTATTGGGATGTGGAGCGATTGTTAACAGAACTAAAACTATGGAACTATATTTAATTCGTCATGGCATCGCCGAAGATAAAGGATTAGGCATCAAGGATCAGGAGCGCAGTCTTACCAAAGAAGGAAGGCAAAAAACTGAGAAAGTTGCCCAGAAACTTGTTAAATTGGGATTAAACTTTGATTTGATTCTCACCAGTCCCTTAGTGCGGGCCCGCCAAACGGCTGAAATCCTTATAGCAGAAAAACTAAGCTCCAAATTAGAGGAATCTAGCCACCTCGCCCACGATGGTCAAATTTCTAGTTGGCTAAAAGACTGGTTAGAGCCAAGAAATTATTCCCAAAATACCGAACTGGCACTGGTTGGACACGAACCGGATTTGACCAATTGGGCAGAAATTCTCTTATGGGGAGAAGTCAAAGGAAGCTTAGTCTTGAAAAAAGCAGGTATGATTGGGATAAAACTACCAGAAACAGGTTCTCCTCTGGGTCGGAGTCAAATGTTTTGGTTGACACCACCCAAGTACCTGCTATAACAGTTTTTCAACATTTCCAATTGTTGTTAAAAGGGCTACTGTTATAGCGACAATAATTTCTGGTAAGTTAGCTTGATCAGATATTTCACAAAGCGAATGGTGGTGCCATGATGGTGTGCGAATACAAGCCTGGTTTAGAAGGCATTCCCGCCGCCCAGTCAAGTATCAGCTATGTTGATGGGCAAAAGGGAATACTAGAATATCGTGGCATCCGGATTGAGGAACTAGCAGAAAAAAGTACATTCCTAGAAACTGCTTATCTCTTAATCTGGGGCGAACTGCCAAGCAAGGAAGAACTGGAAGGATTTGAGCATGAAGTTCGTTACCACAGGCGGATAAAATACCGCATTCGGGACATGATGAAATGCTTTCCAGAAAGCGGTCACCCAATGGATGCGCTGCAAGCCTCTGCTGCTGCTTTAGGCTTGTTTTATTCGCTCCGGGATTTACATAATCCTGCCTACATTCGAGATTCGGTGGTACGCCTGATAGCAACTATTCCCACAATGGTAGCTGCGTTCCAACTGATGCGAAAAGGCAATGACCCGGTACGTCCCCGTGATGACTTGGACTATTCTGCCAACTTTCTATATATGCTCAATGAGCAAGAACCCGATCCTCTGATGGCGCGGATTTTTGATATCTGCTTGATACTTCAAGTCGAGCATACAATGAATGCTTCCACCTTTAGTGCCAGGGTGACAGCTTCCACCTTAACTGATCCTTATGCTGTGGTTGCTAGTGCCGTGGGAACCTTGGGTGGACCCCTGCATGGTGGAGCCAATGAAGAAGTAATTCAGATGTTGGAAAAAATTGGCTCCGTGGAAAATGTCCGTCCCTACATAGAGCATTGTCTGCAAACTAAATCTAAGATTATGGGCTTTGGACATCGTGTGTATAAAGTAAAAGACCCACGAGCCATAATTTTACAAGGACTAGCAGAGCAACTGTTTGAGAAGTTTGGGCATGACAACTTCTATGACATTGCTCAAGAAATGGAACAAGTGGTAGGGGAAAAACTAGGTAGCAAAGGAATTTATCCAAATATTGACTTTTACTCGGGTTTGGTGTATAGGAAGATGGGAATTCCCACAGACTTGTTTACGCCAATATTTGCGATCGCTCGTGTTGCCGGTTGGCTAGCCCACTGGAAAGAACAACTAGCAGAAAACCGGATTTTCCGTCCTACCCAGGTTTATAATGGTCGACACGAGGTTACTTATACCCCCATTGAGCAACGTTAACTGACAGTCAAGCAATTTTGGATTTTAGATTTCAGATTTTGGCTTCATTTCTTAGTTCAAACGAAATGCTTGTACCAAAAAATCTCAAATCGGCAGTCTAAAATTATTAAGTCATGTTAAACCCCATTTTTGGGGAAGCAGAAAATTTCACAGAGTAGACAACCGTTGCCAAAAGGGAAGCGGAGGATTTGTGTTGCCATGCTGGGGGACAAGGAGGACAAAGTAAAATTTTCTCCCTTGTCTTCCCCTGCTCCCTTGCTCTTCATTAATGCCAACCATAAGTAGAAGTTCTCATTTCGCTTCAGGGTGCTCAAACCATCCAACGATATACTAGGCATGGGAATTAGCAACAAATCTTCAATCAAGCGTCATCTGGGCAAAAATTAAAAATGGGTGAATTTACAGGTATTAATTTAACTAATAGTTGTAACTCACCATGACTCGATGTCTTAAAGAGTGGAAACATGAACTCAGGAATTGACCTTCAAGGAACTTTTATTGAATCCCTCCGGGATTTAGGTATACCAGCAGGAACAGCCAAAGCGATTTGGATGCCACTGCCAATGATACTGATGCTGATTGGGGCAACAGTGGGGGTATTAGTTGCCACTTGGCTAGAACGAAAGATTTCTGCCGCCGCACAGCAGCGAATTGGACCAGAATACCAGGGGCCTTTTGGGTTACTGGTACCTGTAGCGGATGGTTTGAAGTTGGTATTTAAAGAAGATATAGTACCAGCCAAATCTGACCCCTGGCTGTTTACCCTTGGCCCAATTATTGTTGTAATTCCGGTGTTTCTGTCATTCCTGATCGTCCCGTTTGGGCAGAACATCGTAATTAGCAATGTCGGCATGGGTGTCTTTCTGTGGATTGCCTTATCAAGCATTCAACCCATTGGCTTACTAATGGCTGGCTACGCATCTAATAACAAATACTCCCTCTTAGGGGGGTTGCGGGCAGCAGCGCAATCTATTAGTTATGAAATTCCTTTGGCATTGGCGGTGTTAGCGATCGCTATGATGTCTAACAGCCTCGACACCGTTGATATTGTAAATCAACAGTCTGGCTATGGCATCTTGGGCTGGAACATTTGGCGACAACCAATCGGTTTCTTGATCTTTTGGATAGCCGCTCTAGCTGAATGCGAACGATTACCCTTTGACTTACCAGAAGCGGAAGAAGAAATCGTCGCAGGCTATCAGACTGAATATTCAGGCATGAAATTCGGTCTTTTCTACCTGGGTTCTTACGTTAACTTGATTCTTTCTTCCTTACTAGTAGCAATTCTTTACCTGGGCGGTTGGGACTTTCCCATTCCCCTCAACCTCATCGCTGGTTGGGTGGGAGTCAGTGAACTAAATCCCGTGTTCCAGATAGTAACTGCGGCTTTAGGGATCACCATGACCGTGTTCAAAGCTTATCTACTAGTGTTTGTCGCCATCCTGTTGCGCTGGACAGTGCCACGGGTACGGATTGACCAACTGTTAGATTTAGGATGGAAGTTTTTGTTGCCAGTTGGTTTGGTTAATCTCCTATTAACTGCCGCCCTGAAACTAGCCTTTCCCTTCGCCTTCGGGGGTTAGTCATTAGTCATTAGTCATTAGTCATTTGTACTAATGACCAAGGACAAAAGACAAGGGACAAGGGACAAATAAAGAGAGAGTGAAACATAATGCTAAAGTTCCTGAAACAAGTTGGTGATTACGCCAAAGAAACAGTACAAGCTGCACGTTACATTGGTCAGGGACTTTCTGTTACCTTTGACCATATGCGGCGGCGTCCGATTACGGTACAGTACCCTTACGAGAAACTGATTCCTGGCGAACGGTTTCGCGGTAGGATTCACTTTGAATTTGATAAGTGTATCGCCTGCGAAGTTTGTGTTCGCGTTTGTCCGATTAACCTGCCTGTGGTCGATTGGGAATTCGATAAAGCCAGCAAAAAGAAAAAACTCAACCACTACAGTATTGACTTCGGAGTTTGTATCTTTTGCGGTAATTGTGTGGAATTTTGCCCTACTAACTGTCTATCGATGACAGAAGAGTATGAACTTTCCACTTATGATCGCCATGAATTGAACTATGACAGCGTGGCACTGGGTCGTCTGCCCTACAAAGTAACAGATGACCCAATGGTTACACCACTGCGAGAACTAGTTTACCTACCCAAGGGCGTCCTCGAACCACATGGACTGCCCGCAGATGCGCCACGTCCGGGTGCGCGTCCAGAAGACTTGGTGGAACAAACAGAAAAATAAATGTCATTTGTCATTTGTCCTTTGTCTTTTACTAATGACCAATGACCAATGACCAATGACCAATAACCAATGACTAAGGACAAAAAACAGTGAATCTAGCGGAAGGAGTACAGTTTGTATCGCTTGGCATACTGGGCGTGATGATGATTGGGGCGGCCATTGGCGTGGTACTGTTCTCTAACATCGTCTATTCAGCCTTTATGCTGGGGGGCGTGTTCATCAGCATAGCGGGAATCTACCTGTTGCTAAATGCTGATTTTGTTGCAGCTGCACAGATACTGATTTACGTTGGGGCAGTTAACGTGTTGATTTTGTTTGCCATTATGTTGGTGAACAAGCGAGAGGATTTTGTAGCATTTCCTAACTCTTGGGTACGGAAAGCCTTAACGGGTTTAGTCAGTGTAGGATTGTTTGGTCTTTTAAGCACAATGGTTTTGGCTACTCCTTGGGCCTACTCAACTCCTGCTGTGGCGGGTGGTGAAAGTTCGATAATTTTAATTGGAGAACATTTCTTCACTGACTTTTTACTGCCTTTTGAACTGGCTTCCATTTTGCTGCTGATAGCGATGGTAGGAGCAATTATTTTGGCACGCCGCGAGTATTTGCCAGACCTGTTGACACCATCTAAACTGGGGCAAACTGTTTTGACTTTGCAAGAACGCCCTAGAGAACTAGTATCAACAACCAGCGAAACAAAAGAGTAAGATTTGCGACCTGAGTCGCAGATAGAAAGCCAATTTTTTCAGGAGGGATACCCAGATTCATGCAACTCCAGTACTTTTTATTACTAGCAGCAGCTTTATTCTGTATCGGCATCTACGGTTTAATTACCAGCCGCAACGCTGTGCGGGTGCTGATGTCAATTGAGTTACTGCTCAATGCTGTTAATCTGAATTTAATGGCATTTTCCAACTTCCTCGACTCAACATTAATTAAGGGTCAGGTTTTCACAGTATTTGTGATCACTGTGGCCGCAGCCGAGGCGGCGGTAGGTTTAGCGATCGTGCTTGCCATTTATCGCAACCGCGATACCGTCGATATGGAGCAGTTTAATCTCCTGAAGTGGTAACTGTGCGTGCAACTAAAGCAGGTAATCATTGCTTATAAAGCGCGGGATGCCCGGAGTAAACAATGGGCAGAAATCTGTGCTAAACAACTAGAAAGCCGCGAGTGCCAAGTGTTGATGGGGCCTAGCGGACCAAAAGACAACCCCTATCCTGTCTTTTTGGCTTCTGCGGCTCAACCAATCGATCTCGCTTTGGTGCTCGGTGGTGATGGTACTGTTTTAACTGGTGCCAGACATTTAGCCCCAGCCGGCATCCCGATTCTGGGAGTGAATGTGGGAGGTCATCTGGGGTTTTTAACTGAGTCAGTGGAAGAGTTTCAGGATACTGAGAAAGTTTGGGATCGGCTGTTTGAGGATCGCTATGCTATCCAACGGCGGATGATGTTACAAGCTGCGGTGTATGAGGGTCATGGGTCTAATTTAGAACCAGTGAGTGAGCATTATCTGGCTTTGAATGAATTTTGCGTCAAACCCGCCTCTGCTGACCGAATGATTACTTCAATTCTGGAAATGGAAATTGACGGTGAGGTAGTCGATCAGTATGTCGGGGACGGGTTGATTATTTCCACTCCCACAGGTTCCACTGGTTACACTGTTTCTGCTAATGGGCCAATTATGCATGATGGTATGGAGGCGATTACCATTACTCCTATTTGTGCAATGAGCCTTTCTAGTCGCCCCCTCGTTTTACCCCCTGGTTCTGTGGTGAGTATTTGGCCTTTGGGGGATTACGATTTGAGTACCAAGCTGTGGACAGATGGGGTGTTGGGAACTTCAATTTGGCCAGGACACCGCGTTGATGTGCGGATGGCAGATTGTCGGGCTAAATTTATTATTTTGCGCGAGAACAATTCCTACTATCAAACGCTGCGGGAGAAGTTGCTTTGGGCAGGTACAAGAGTTCACTACAGCAATAATCACCGTAATTAATTCAGTATTTTAGAGTGCATCTACCGCAGATTGCGATGGCGCAGCCCGCCGTAGGCATCGCGTACTCGCCCTCTTTGTAGCGATCGCAACAAGAACACCGCAAGCATCGCAACTAAAATTATCTAAGCCCCTGGATAAATCCAGGGGCTTTCTCAGGGGAAGCACAGGAAGAATTAGAAAAAAATTCAATTTACATGATCCAATGCTGATATGCTTTACATGATTGTTGAACGCTTTAAAAATGAAGATCCTCTGCCCGTGTATCGTAGGTTTCGGGATCAAGGTCGTCTTGCGCCTAAAGGACTGATTTATGTTTCAAGCTGGGTCGATGAGAAAATGCATCGTTGTTACCAGCTAATGGAAACGGATGGCTCAACATTGATTGAACAATGGATTTCTAACTGGAATGATATTGTTGATTTTGAAGTCTATGGAGTGCTTACGTCCAAAGAAGCCGCTGAACGTGTTACTTTTTTGCTTTAGGTTCGTGTTGAGCATATCATGTAGTGTCTTCATCAGTAATCATGCGATCGCTTTGAGCCTCTGACGATGAATCGAATAATAAATGGTAGTTTTTTCGTTGGTTCTTAACCTTAGTTTTGGCCAGGACTAATTTAGATGCAGCCGTCCTGATTTTGATTATTTTAACTGGCTAGTATTTATAGCGTATATCAAAGGAAAATTTTGTATCTTATTGCCAGATTTTTTAGTAATTAATGTCCATAATGAAAGCACTCTACCTCTAATCCAAGAAAGTAAAAAAGCTTTCTAAAGGATCTTTTGTCGAAAACCGTCTCAATCACCCTTCGACACATTAATGCATAATGTGAGCTATTTGTATAGTGCCTAAATCCTAGTAGAATATTGTCGCAAATCTAAGTAGGAATATAGATGGAAGTTTCTGGACGCAACATCAATTACCCACTAAATCCTCCTCTTCACCTGGAAGATTTTCCCGTCCTTCAAACTGAAAAATATATCCTACGGCTGGTATCGACTGAAGAAGAATTAGAATCAATTTTTCGGTTGCGCTTTGAAGTTTTTAATCTTGAACTAGGCTTGGGATTTTCGGCTTCTAACTTTACCCAGATGGATATAGATAAGTTTGATACAGTTTGCCATCATTTAATCTTGATCTCTAAACAAACGGGTAAAACAATTGGAACTTATCGGATGCAAACTTATACAATGGCTTCTCAAAGACTAGGCTTTGATGCTGCCGATATATTTAATCTTAATGCGATTCCCAATTCCGTGCTTCAGGCATCAGTTGAGGTTGGGCGTACATGTATAGCTAAAGAATACCGCAACATTCAAGCACTTTTACTCCTCTGGGAAGGACTGGCAAACTATCTCATTTGGAGTAAAAACCAATATTTCTTTGGCTGTGCATCATTACTAACACAATGTCCTTGGCAAGCTACATATACTTATGATTATTTTCGGCAAAATCGTTTGATGCATCCAAGTATTTTGGTTTATCCTAATTCACAATTTTGTCTAGAACTGCCTGAAAGTTATCCAGATTCATATAATGTTGAGATTCCTAAAATTTTGCAGGCATACTTGAATATTGGAGCTAAGATATGTAGCCTTCCAGCTATTGATCGGCAGTTTCAGACGATTGATTTTTTAACTATATCTAATATTGCAGACTTTGCCAGATGGCGTTATCCAAATCCTCTCAAAAAAGCTTTACCAGTGAGGATTTGCCATGATTAATGCCACTGCTGCTGCGTTATTCAAGGGACACGAGAAAAAATATCCTTGTCCACATTCACAGTTCAATTTTTTCAGAAATGCTAGCTGCTCTTTTGTCTCCACTCCTTCGGCGGTCACATCCATACCTAATTTGTGTGCCAGTGTGATAATTGTCTCGATAATTTCTAAATTCTTGCCATTAGCATCTATTGGGCTGACAAAGGAACGGTCAATCTTCAACACACTAATCGGAAAGCTATGAAGACGGCTTAAAGAAGAGTAGCCTGTACCGAAATCATCAATTGATAACTCAATGCCCATTTTCCGAAGTTTTGAAAGTGCGGCATTTGCCTCATCGTCATTTTCCATAATTGCACTTTCAGTAATTTCTAACATGAGACTGCCAGCATCAAGACCAGTCGAATGCAAAATTTCCCCAATCTGCTCAATCAGATCCGGTTGAGAAAATTGTTTGACTGAGAGATTGACGCTGATTTTCTCTAATGAGTTTATGCGATCGCGCACTCGCCAATTTTGCATCTGGCGGCACGCCTCATGTAGCGCCCAGTAGCCAATCTCGACAATCAGTCCGGTTTCTTCTGCCAGAGGGACAAAATCTGTTGGCAAAATTAGACCACGCTCTGGATGCTGCCAGCGCAGCAAAGCCTCAAAGCCTAAAATCCTGCCAGTAGTCAGAGAAACAATCGGTTGGTAATAAACTTCAAACTCGTGGCGTTCGATCGCTCGGCGTAGATCGTTCTCTAACTGCAATCTAGCCAGAGCATTAGTATACATCTCTGGGTTGAATAGTTCATAGCGTGCTTTGCCCAGCGCCTTGGCTCGGTACATAGCCGTATCAGCGTCTCTTAGCAAGTTTTCTGCTTGGTCATAGTCTACTGTCGAACTCAGGGCGATGCCAATACTTGCTGTTGTAGATACTTCTTGCCCGTCAAGCTCAAGAGGTAATGTCAATTCTTCTTGAATCCGCTCAACTACTGTGATGGCATCTGATAAATCCTGGATTTCGTCAAGCAGGATTGTGAATTCGTCTCCCCCAAGCCGTGCAACTGTATCCGTGGAGCGTATACATACTTCTAATTTATTTGCAATAGCAATTAGAAATTGGTCTCCTTTTAGGTGTCCGAGACTGTCATTGATCACCTTAAACCGATCCAAATCGAGAAATATTACAGCAAATAAATAATTCTCCTGCCGTTTGGCTCGCTGGAGTGTGTGTTTTAAGCGCTCCATAAAGAAAGCTCGGTTTGGTAGACCTGTCAGTGCATCGTGAAACGCATTATGTAGCAACTGCTCTTCTGCCTGCTTGCGCTCATTAATTTCAGCTTCTAATTGCCTGTTAACCTCTAATAGTCCAGCAAATGACTCTTGTAATTGAGTAGCCATTTGATTATGAGCCTGAGCGAGAACTCTTAGTTCATTGATACCTTCTACTGTAACGATTTGGTCTAACTTTCCATTAGCAATTTCCTTAGAGGCAAAGCTCAAATGGAGAATTGGTTGAGTAATCCAATGAGAAGTAATCACTCCTATGACTGTAGCTAGTATCAAGGCTCCTAAACACAGCAAAATGGTGGTTCGGGTGTTGGCTTCGATATACTCCATAAAGTCGGCTTCGGGAACCACCACGATAATCATCCAATTTAGCCCACAGTCGGCTGCAAAGGGCATTAAGTGTACGAATTGCCGCTTGCGATCAATTTCAAATTCTAGCTGCTGGCTAGAATGAATGTTTTTAAAATTACCAAATTGTGACTGCAAATATTGTGTTGTTAGGCGAGTAATCCGATCGCTGCTGGCGATCGCTCTGAGCCGTTTGTACGTTTTTTTGCCACCTTGATCACTCACGATGAAAGGTTGCTCCGCCGTTGAAGTTGCTACCAAATCTCCAGAATGCTCTACAATAAAGGTTTTTCCTGAACGACCAATCTTTAAACTGTGTAAAAACTCATTCAGTTGCGAGAGAGATAACGTTGCATTCGTCACTCCAAGCAAAGTACCTGTCTGGTCATAAAGAGGTTGGGTTGCACTGAATGCTAGCCCTGATGAAGAGAAATAGGGATAAATTTCTGTGCAAGTAGATTTACCTGCTTTCACAGCATTTGTGTACCAGGGGCGAGTGCGAGGATCAAAGATTTTGTTAACTTGAATTAACTTGACACGATTACCTTGATGATCTGTCGCATAAGTATAGTAATTGTTACCTGTTGATTGATCTCTTTTTCGGATAACAAGTGAACCATCTTTAAGGCGATCAACCGAATGAATTTCTCCTTGTGTATTTGCAAAAGCGATCGGGTTTAAGGGCTTGAATAACTGTATTTGATGCCATAAATGGTGTTCTAAAATTTTTCCATTTTTTAAACTTAGCTCACCAACATGGACAGAATTGGCGTTAATCTGAGTGACGAGTTGGGGGATTTCTATGTAATCGGTGATATGTTGATGAATCCGAGTAGTAACTTCATTTTGCAGCTGAGTAGCAACCTCAGTAACAGCTTTATGACCATTTTTTATAGAGAAGAACGCTGTTAATCCTACAGCAGCAGAAATTTGCAGGATGAAAGGTACTACAAGAGCTACATGGAGCGGCACCCTCAATAACCCTTTGGGAATCGGACGCAAGAAGTTCTGCTGTGGCATCTGCGCGATCTTAGCCTCGCATAAGTTAAAAGCAAGAGTTGTCTTGCCAAGGCAGTATTTTCAATCTGCTGATACAGCTACTTTAAACTGCTACCTCGAATTCTTATCAGTTAACAATCCTTCCGGCATAGGCATAGACTGCCGCAGGCATTGTCCGTTCTCCTCCCTCCCCCGTGCTGGAGGCAAGGAACAATCCTTCGTTCAACCTTAGGCAATGCCCTTTTCATAGGGTGGGAGAATTGAGAATTATAACTCGCAAAGCGATCGCCGAATGCACGGTAGCTGTGGAGTCGTTTTACCACAGATGCAGCTACACTTAGTGTATTTTACACTCCATTTGGATCTCGGTTTCAAAACTAAGTCCAGTTTTGCGGGATTTGATACAACCTTGTGCAATTCTTTTTGTAGTTAATAAAGGAGAGGTGTTGATTGCCAATCTTTCCAATCAAATTAAAGTGCAGTCGGCGATGTTTAACAAATAGGCTGCGCTTGAAATTTTGGCGATGTCTACGGCGGGCGTAGCTACGACACCTCATCCACTCTGCTTAATTAGATGATTTGAGAAAATTTTTAGGAAACCCAGTTATGCGCCATCTCAAATTTGCTCCGAGTTGGTTGCGATTTTTAATTATTTTCTTATTGGCGATGGGTATATTGTTTCGCTTTTTTAACCTTGATGGCAAAGTTTACTGGCATGATGAAACTTATACCTCATTGCGGATTTCTGGTTACACAATTAATGAAGCAAAACAGCGACTTTTTAATAATCTTGTCATTGGCGGAGAAAGTTTTGCCCAATTTCAAGGTGTAAATCCAGAAAAAAGCTTAAATGACACAATTATGAATTTGGCAAAAGAAGATTCTCACCATCCACCGCTTTATTACATAATAGCCAGATTGTGGATGGAAATCTTTGGTAATTCGGTCACGGCGATTAGAAGTTTATCTGCCTGCATTAGTTTACTCGTTTTTCCTTGTGTTTATTGGCTATGCCGAGAATTATTTAATGTACCGTTATCGGTTCCTGGGGTAGCGATCGCACTTATGGCAATTTCCCCAATTCATCTAGTTTATGCCCAAGAAGCACAAGAATATATTCTTTGGTTAGTCACCATATTGCTATCTAGTGCATCTCTGCTGCGAGCAATGCGGCTGGAATTACAAGATAAATATGAGCCAGTAAAACAAAGGAAACGACCTGATTTATTCGTTATTTGGAGTATTTATGCAATAACTTTAGCTATTAGCTTTTATACATTTATTTGGAGCGGATTTGTAGCAGTTGCTCATGGAATTTATGTGATAATTACTGCCAAATTTCAGTTAACTGGAACTGTCAGAACTTATCTGTTAGCATCACTGGTAGGTTTCTTAGCCTTCATGCCTTGGGTAACAGTTGTAATAGGTGACTTTTTTCAGTTTTTGATTTCATCAGATAAAACAGAAATACAGCCAAATCTATTGCCTATGTTTCCCTTTTTACTAATGCAGTTAAGCCGGATTTTTTTTGACATAGACCTTAGCTTAAATAATCCTTTTAACTATTTGATTATACCAATATTTTTGGTTTTAATAGGATATTCAATTACTTTTCTTTGCCTAACAACTAACTATAAAGTCTGGTTTTTTGTCATTACATTGATTGTAGTACCAGCACTACCTCTAATACTGCTAAATCCTGGAAGCATACAACCATTTACCGAAGCATATTTCATACCATCTTATTTAGGAATCCAAGTGGCTGTTGCTTACCTACTAGCTACGCAAATATATAATGGGAGCGTGTCACGCCGGAGCATTTGGCACGTAATTATGGCATTAGTGATTATTTGTGGCCTGATTTCTTGTAGGGTGAGTTCCCAGGCAGGAACTTGGTGGAATAAGGGTATGAGTTATGGCAATCCACAAGTCGCTCAAATCATCAATCAAGCGACTCGCCCACTTTTGATTAGTGATGCTTTGGGGAATAATTATGGAAATGTCTTTTCTTTGAGCTATCTTTTAGAACCAAAAGTCCGATTTCTGTTGGTGAACAATCAAAAAATCCCCCAAATTCCTGATGTATTTGTTGATGTATTTTTACTCAATCCTTCAAATACTTGGCGCAAAACAATCGAAGAAAAGTATAGATTAAAGACAGATATTGTTTACAGTGACAATTATTATTCGGTATGGAAATTGATTAAATATCCTAAGTTGCGCCGACGTAATATCCCACCTAATAATAGGTTATCTGCTAGTTTATAGCATAATAGGCTGCACAAACATTTTCTTAACATAAGCTAAAAATAAGAAATATTAACCAGATTCTCATCTTAAATTAATTTAACCATTAGTAGGATACTTTATATTGCCCTTTGATATGATTTTAATGATTCATTAAAAGGGTATTGTATGCAAATAACAGATTTGCTTGGTCTTTTACATCCAGCGATCGCAGTTATATTCGTCTTCCCACTCATTGGTACAGTGGTTAATTTTGCTTGGCAAACACGCCAACGCAGATTGCAAATTGTCGGCGGGAGTAAGAGCAAAATTCCTCCAGTGGTGGGTGTAGAGCATAAGCAGTTAGGTGAAAGGCTAACAAGTGCAGTTGTCGGACTAACTTTAATCGGATTAAGCTACCCTATCGGCAAAAATATTATTAAAAATCAATTGTGGAATGAAACACCTTTTCAAGTTGTTTTTATCGTGTTAATATTTGCTGCTACCATTGCATCTTTAATATTACTTTTTCGGGCAAAACAGCGAGTGTGGCGGGCAGTTTTTGCAACTTTAACTGGTGCTGGTTTAGTAATACTAGGCTGTCAGGATGGAGTGTATCGCCGCACCAATGAATGGTATTGGTCACATTATTATATTGGCATTAGTGCAGCACTGCTGATGATTTTTTCATTAGCAATTGTTCAAGATATTTATCAAGATAAGTCCAATCGCTGGCGCATTGTCCATACGATATTAAACTGCATTGCTTTGTTACTATTTATTGGACAAGGTATGACAGGAACACGAGATTTATTAGAAATTCCTCTGAGTTGGCAAGAACCCTATATTTACCAGTGTGATTTTGTCAATAAAACTTGTCCAACGCCAAATTCTGAAGCACCAAAGTGAATTAAGAAATTTCCAATAAATAAATTATCCAATAAATGAACCACAGATACTCAATCGAGCGATCGCAATTCTCAAAAAACCATGTAAAAGTTCACAAATATTCCCATCCATCTTTCTACTTAATTGCGTAAAATCCAGACAGTAGGGGCGCACAACTACAGACGTATTAAACTAAGCTCATCCCATCCCCTTTAGGGGATGGGACAACACGAAAGACTGTTAACCGTCAACCGTGAACGGTGTCGGAGCGTTTCTCATCCCATCTTTAAAAAGAGTGGGTTTTATCGACGGCTTTTTATGCAATATTGTCTATAAGCCGATCGCGAATTGTTTGAAGTTGGTCTTGAGTGTTAATTGGTTCTCGCGGCGCTGGTAATTCGGTATTAGGCCAGTTAGGTAAATCATTGCAGGGACATAATAACGCCGGCATCCCGATGTTTCGGGCGGCTACTGGCATACTGCAACGACCACAATGCACCATATCCCATGCTGGTGTCAATAGTTCAGCAATGGTTTCTTGCGTACCCTCCAGGTAACAATCACCTGATTCTGGTGAGAGAATTTTTTGCCAGCACTCTTCAAATTCTTCACTATAGCGATCGCCATTTAGCACCAATTGGGGCAAAATGCTTGCCTTACCGTTGCCCGTAATCACCTTCTTACCCAACTGAAACCAGTAGGCAAGGTATCCTTTAACTTCTTGTTTGGTTGCCATATTACAATTTTAGATTTTAAATTTTAGATTTGGAATTAATATCAATTAAGAATCTTGGCTCCTCACTTCTCCTTCCCCTCTAATTGGCAATGGCGAACCAAGGACGCTTAGATTAAGAATATGACCACCAGTAACTAAATAAACAGTGTGGCTAAGTGCAGCTAGCTGGCGTACTAAAGAACCCAAGCGATCGCGGAACGCCCTTCCAAGGGGATAAGCTGGTACCACACCCCAACCTACCTCTTCTGCTACAAACAGCATATCAGCAGCAACCAAATCCACTGTCTCTAATAACTCTGCAACAATGTTTTCCCAGCTAGATTCGTCCTCTTCTAAGAGATTAGCAACCCAAGTTCCTAAAGAATCGACTAAAAGACAGCTATAGGGTTTAGCATCGGCAAGGGTCGCAGACAGTTCCACAGGTACAGACAAAGTTATCCAGTCTTGAGGGCGACGTTCTTGGTGTTCTAAAATGCGTTGATGCCATTCTTGGTCATCGGGGTTATCAGTGGCTGTTGCTACGTAAACAACTGCTTTTCCTGACTGCATAGCCAGAGTTTCTGCCCATTCACTTTTACCAGATCGTGCTGGCCCTGTTACTAAAATGATTTTACCCAAAGTTGTTTTCTGAGTATTTTAACAAGAGAGGCAGGAGGCAGAGGGTAGTTCTTGCTGGAGAAATATTGCCGTCTCCCTCCAGCCTTCTCCACCAATATCGCTACGGTTGCAATTTATCACCGCAATTTTTACTACATTGACGAGATTTTTGGTTTCAAATAACTTTTAAGGGATAAAATTAGCACCAGCACCATTCAAAATTTATAATTCATAATTCTGTTTCCAGTCAGGATTGAAACGTCACCGCAAACAGGACTAGCGTCATTATGCACCAGGTAAAAACCCTTTCTAATTACGAATTACGAATTACGAATTAGATTGATGTCACAGCTGGCAAAAGCCAAAAATCCCAACAACCCCATTCTCAATTATTCAACACCATTGGGGAAAGCAAACTTTAGGATGTCTTTATGAACGCAGGCTTAAAACGCATAGAAGCAACTCTACACGATTTAGGGAATCGCGGCACTGCCTCTGCCGCCGAAACAGTTGATTCGACAACGACAAAACGACCTTTCTCCTTTAGGATCAGCGTCGGAGCTAATGAATCGACAGAAAATACACAAGCTCCATCCTCTCAGGAAGAACAAACAGTAGACTTGGGCAAAGATACTGAGAGTGATTATCCTTCTGAAGAAAATTTCTTTCCTCACCATGACTCTGTGCAAACCTTTCAGGCAGAAGAGAATGGTGGCAAAACACCCAGCTTACCCAAATTAAAAACTCCGAGCTTTAGTAGCCATCGCCACGGAGCAAATCCAGCATTGGCGATGAATCTATTGCTAGAAATTCAGGAAACTGTCGCCGGTTGGCAAACAGAACTGCAAAATATTTTGAAGCAAATTCAGGATATTTACTTAGAAGGGCCAATTGTTAATGGTTGGTTAGAATCCAATCCCACCGAACCAGAGGCAGGAGGAACTGCAACACTGCGCCATGCAGAAGTAGACCGCCTGATGAACTACGTAGAAGAAATTTGCGCGACTGGTGGAAAAGTATCTTATCAATCATCTATTACTGGCTACCGCCTTTGTGGTGTGGACGATGCTGGTAAAGTCTGGTCGCGCCCATGTCCAGCAGATCAGGTTCCCAATGTTAGTATGGCGATCGCACGTTACCAAAAGTTACGTCAACTGTTGGGACGTAAGCAATCTTTGGAAACCCGTCTGAGTCAACTGGCTCAAACACTTGTAGTTTTACACAGTCATATTCAACAAACGTAAAGTTTTAAAGTTTATTTCCGAAGAAACTCGGTTGGTGGGTGGGTAATTTTTAGTTTAGATTAACTCTCAGTAGATGTGCGTTGGATTTAAGATTTTTATCTAAAATCGTTCGACTGAGCGTAGCCGTACCACTTAGTGGAAGCAAGTTACGCGTAGCGTTTTGCAGGAAAGCCCCAAATCTCAAATCCAAAATAAAATCTATGCCAGACACCCAAATCTCTGCGATTATCTGTACCCACAATCGAGATACCTATTTAGGGGCTGCAATTGATAGTCTTTTAGAGCAGGATTTTGCTGCTGACTTTGAAGTTGTGGTAGTTGATAATGGGTCTAGCGATCGCACCCGTGAGGTTGTAGAACAAAGGGTCCACAATCCGCGCCTGAAATATATATTTGAACCCACCATTGGTTTATCTGTCGCTCGTAACACGGGTGCAAAAGTAGCGGGTGGTGATATTCTTGCTTATCTGGATGATGATGCCGTTGCGAGCAAGGGCTGGCTACAAGTTTTATATTTTGCCTATTACAATAATTCTAAACTAGCGATCGCAGGTGGCAAAGTCACTCTTATCTGGCCCGAAGGAATCCAGCAACCACGGTGGCTATCTCCAGGGCTAGCTGCAAACCTGGGTGCATACGATTTGGGTGACAATATCATCTACATCGAGCAACCTGGCTTAACGCCCAGAGGCTTAAATTACTCCATCCGCCGCAGTTTTTTAGAAGAAATTGGCGGTTTTGATCCTCATCTCGGTCGAGTCGGAAAAAATCTACTATCAAATGAAGAACTGCAAATGACCGAATTTGCCCTACAGCGTGGTTGGCAAGTCGCTTATCTTCCCGAAGCGCTGGTTGCTCACAATGTTGCTCCAGAACGCCTCCAACGCTCCTGGTTTTTAAACCGAGGCTGGTGGCAGGGTATCAGTGAATGCTATCGAGAACAACTCGCTGGCAAAGCTGGGATCGCTCAATTGCAGCGAGGTAGCGAACGGTTTGTCCGGGGCTTATATAAAGCATTGCAATATTTCTCTGATCCAGCAGAACGGTTTGATAAACTTGTCTATGCTTACGGTCAAATTGGTTACTTAAATGCTGCTATTCAAGGACTTTTATCTACATCAAATAAGAAATAAACAGTAATATAATTTATACTGATATGTCATCTAAAATACCAGTTTCTGTATTAATTCCGGCAAAAAACGAACAAGCAAACTTGCCAGCCTGCCTTGCTAGCCTCAGCAGAGCAGATGAAATATTTGTAGTAGATTCTCAAAGTACCGATAACAGCATTGAAATTGCTAAAAGTCACGGTGTAAATCTCGTCCAATTTAACTTCAATGGACGTTGGCCTAAAAAGAAAAATTGGTCTTTAGATAATCTACCTTTTCGTAATGAATGGGTGCTAATTGTAGATTGCGATGAGCGCATCACCCCCGAACTTTGGGAAGAAATTGACCAAGCAATTCAAAATGCTGAATATACAGGTTATTATCTCAACCGCCGGGTATTTTTCTTAGGAAAATGGATTCGTTATGGTGGGAAATATCCCGATTGGAATTTACGTTTATTTCAGCATAAAAAAGGTCGCTACGAAAATTTAAATACAGAAGATATTCCCAATACTGGTGATAACGAAGTTCACGAGCATGTGATTTTGCAAGGCAAAGTTGGGTATCTCAAAAATGATATGCTCCATGAGGACTTCCGCGATCTTTACCACTGGTTAGAACGGCACAACCGCTATTCCAACTGGGAAGCCAGCGTTTATTTTAATATTCTCACAGGGAAAGATGATAGTGGCACTATTGGCGCGAATCTATTTGGAGATGCAGTCCAACGTAAGCGCTTTTTGAAAAAAGTGTGGGTACACCTGCCATTTAAACCCATGTTACGGTTTATTTTATTTTATATTATTCAACGCGGTTTTCTGGATGGCAAAGCCGGATATATCTATGCACGCTTGCTGAGTCAATATGAATATCAAATTGGCGTTAAACTCTACGAATTACGTAACTGTGGTGGTCACTTAAATACTGCAACTACCCCGAAGGAAGCAGGGGAACAAGAAAGCAGGGAAGCAGAGGGAAACCTATTGACCATTGACTCGTGAGAAATAACTAATGACTAATGACTAATGACTAATGACTAATGACCAACCTTTTGTAGATTTACGCAAATATGACCAATCTTGGTTTGATCGGGGGCGTCCAGCTTGGTATATTTTCTTGTGGTGGCTTGTACAAGCGATCGCCTTTCCTCTAACTCCTCAACCGTTAAATAGTCTACGTTGTGCTTTGCTACGACTATTTGGCGCTCATATTGGTAAAGGCGTATTAATTCGACCCACCGCCCGCTTCACTTACCCTTGGAAAGTTACCATTGGCAACTACAGTTGGATTGGAGATGACGTAGTTTTATATAGCCTTGATCAGATTTGCATCGGTGAACACTGCGTAATTTCCCAAAAAAGTTATCTGTGTACTGGTAGTCATGATATGCAAGACCCTGCCTTTGGGTTGAAAACAGCTAGTATCACAATTGACAATGGTGCATGGGTAGCAGCAGATTGTTTCGTTGGACCGGGAGTGCAAATTGGGGCTAATGCGGTGATTGGCGCTCGTAGTAGTGTTTTTACTAATATGCCTTCTGGCCAGGTTTGTTGGGGAAGTCCCTGTCGTCCCAAGACGGTTAGGATAAAACCTGATCCCTCCATAACCCCGTGATTTTATAGATAAATGTCAGGTAGAATAACTAACTGCGCTACCTGACATTTACCTAAATATTTATTTGCTTTTGCGAACAGAATAAAAGTGCGAGCGCTAAAATATTAATGCACATTTAGCTAAAAATCTAAAATTCAGTAAATCGCAAAGTTTTTTCAAAGGCGATCGCTAACCCCTAGCCTAAATCATAGTTAAGTAGCAAAAATAACTATTAATATTCTATAATTTTATTAAATATATGCGAACCTTTGGTAAAAGTGTCAAAGTGCTTTTGTCCAAGCCCTACACCTCAAGCCACTTGTTAATAAATTTACAGATAGTGATTAATACAAAATAAAGTTAGTCATTAGTCTATTAGTTATTCTCCCCCTACCCCATGCTCTGTTTGGTCAAGCAAAATGGTAAGCAGCAATGGTAATATATTTTTACGGCTGCTCTAATCCTTGCTATTGATGAACAAACTATTGGATGAAACGCTGTCAATCAAAATTGCTGAAGACATAAACAGCAGAGCTAGCACTCCGTTTGATAATGCTTACAAAGCAGCATTATTCACTGAGGGAGCTAGATATATTCAGGGATTTTTAGCTTTTGCGGGGAAACCATACAGACCAATTGAACACAGTTGGATTGAGATTGGCGACGCCTCCGATGTCCGCATTATCGATCCCACATTACCGCACCTAAACAAAAATCCCCAAGAACTCTGGTATTTTGCAGCACAAAGGCTGACTGTTAAAAAACTGAAAGCCATCATTGAAGAATCAAAAGAAGATTATCCAGAAGATGATCCATTACCAATCTATGGTGATCCACCTTATGAATATTACGGTGATGTGATGTTGGGTGGTCAAGACTATTTAGCAGCATATCAAGCCGCAGAGGCTAAATGTAGAGAAATCAGCAAACTTAACCCTGAGAGTAACTAAGGTGGTTTCTCACAAAGAATATACCCAGATTGACGAGTTTCGACTTCTGTGCGAGACGCTACGCGAACGCTCAACTCTCGATCCCTTAGTTTGTTGAGCAAAGTCGAAACCAACCGCGGCGGTAGATTTATTAACGGAAATTGCCTAAGTAATTCGTAATTCGTAATTCTGAATTACGAATTACGAATCATGAATAATTTAACAAGTAGTAGGGGTTTAAGTCCCCTGCTTTTATCAACCAGCGCGTTTTGATGCCTAAGCTAAATCCCCGCCACAAAACGTAATTGCGTTAGCGACGTAGGAGCGTCATTGCGAATTGCGAATTGCGAATTGCGAATTGTTTTAATATGATTTACCATCGCTGCCAAAGTATTCCCTATAGCTACAAATTTTGTCTCCACGCACATCAAAAGAAACTGCTACCCGATTTTTGTAAGGCTGTCCGAATAAAAGTCCCTCATCCCGAAACTCAAAGACGGCTGTTGTTTCATTACTAGTAACACGGTCTAGACTAGTCAGGTTCAAACCAGGATTAAAGGATTCATAAACGTACTGGAAAAATTCTCTAGTTCGCTCTTTTCCCACATTCAAACCGTGAAATTTTCCCATTGGAAACCAAAAAGTAAAATCTTCTGTGAGCATATCTAACAATGCTTCCCAGTCTCCTGTTGCCATACCATGCGTAAGATTCTCAAATGCCTGTCGAGCAACTTTTAAAGTATTTTCTGAATCTTGTGTCATTCTCATCCTCGACTGGATATAAATTAATACATTAATACCGTGTTGCTTAAAACCTCACAACCACTTTGCCACAATTCTGACCAGTGAGGAGATATTCTACAGCGTCGGGTATTGATTCTATGCCTTGAAACTGTCTTTGGTCAACGGCAACTTTGAGTTTGTCTGTGTAGAAGAGGTTTAAGATGCGATCGCCTGCCTCTGCCATATGTTCTTTATAATGAGGCATGAGAAAGCCTCTAACAGAAGCAGCTTTCCAAAATAGCTGGTGATAAATACGTGGTTGTGTAATCTGTTCCAACTCTTTTGCGTATTCGGAGATAAAACCAACCACTACTAAGCGTCCCCGGACTGCCAAGTTTTCAACGCAAGTATCAAATACTGCTTTGCCTACACATTCAAAAATTAAATTAATGCCATTAGGGTATTCTTGCTTAAGGACTTGATTGAGGTTTTCTGTGCGATAGTTGATAATGCGATCGCACCCTAATTCCCTTAGTAAATCTGCCTTCGCTTCAGAACTACAAGTACCAATGACATGATTACCAGCTAATTTTGCCAATTGCACCGCAATATGACCGGTTCCTCCTGCTGCTGCTGTTACTAAAACCACTTCATTACTTTTCATCTCCCCCACTTGTTCCAATGCAACCAAAGCTGATACACCTGTAGGCATCAGTGTTAGCACCTCTGGTGTTGCTTCCCGTGCCTTCAGCGCTAAGTTTGCATCAATAACCTGATATTCTCGATAACCACCACCACGCGCTGTAGTGATGACAGCATCACCTATTAGACTCATCCGCAAAACGTAAATGCTTACTGTAAGTGGGTTTGACGAATTTAGGTTCAATAGGCGATCGCTAACTTACTCTACGATAAAATAGGTGTT
>NZ_JACJQM010000170.1:0-9212 GCF_014696655.1 Nostoc sp. FACHB-888
TAACCTTATTAGCTAGACTTTCCACCTCATAATCGTTCTGAAGGCAGACTATTATTGAAGATAAGTTATCCGCAATTCGATAAGAAATTTCGGTTTATCTGATGATTTATTTGATAAATAACTTTTTATATTTAGCATATCTAAGCTTTTACAGATATTCAGAAAGAAGTAAACTTCGCCAACAGCATCCTATGCTACTTATAGTCCGGCTACTGGCGAATCACTTTACTCTTTACCTATTTTTGCCAAATCAAACTTTTCTGTAACAAGTTCCTCAACAAAATAATCCAGAAATTCAATGTAGTGATTTTGCATGATAATTGCGTGTGCATAATCTCCCCGGACTGCAAGTTGATACTTTTTCACCAGATTATCGGAGGGTTTATTGAAAACAACTGTATTGGAATAAGGGTTGAGAAATGGATTGAAGTCTCTGAACTTCAGTTGTGTACATAAATGCTCTGCTTTGGCTACACAATCAGCTACTTCTAATCCAAAGTTAGAACGCCTTTTGGAGATTTCATGCCATAAACAGAGTGAAGTATGTCCGTTGCGACTACCTCCAATAGTCATATCCTGAGCGCCGATATACTCGATATCAGATGTGAGTGCTTCAACCAAATGTTTTTTAGTAATAACAATCCCACAAGGGAAAGGGCTACCAATAAATTTATGTCCTGAGATTGACAACGAACTGATAGGTTTGTTGAAATCAATCCAGTCCGAACGCAAGTAGGGAAGAAGCATTCCCCCTAAAGCGCCATCAACATGAATATAGAATTGGCTGACTTGTTTCATCTCCAGAACATTGAGAATCTGCTCAATATCGTCTATTGCCCCTGTAAAAGTAGTACCCAGGTTAAGGCAAATAATCGCAGGCAGATTAGGTACAAGTTGCTTATAGAAATCACTATAGTCCATTTCTTCCGAAGGTGTTTGTACACCAATCTTGCGATACGGAATTCTAAAAAACCTAGCTGCCTTACTTATAGAGTAATGTGAAGCATCTGAGGCATATAAAATAGCATTAGGATAGTTTTCTCTCCCTAAAAGTATTCCGTACAAGTTACCTTCGGTTCCACTGGTAGTTACGTATCCCCACCAATCTTGAAGGTGGTATAAATTTGCAAAAAATTGCAATACCTCTTTTTCAAAATCTCGTGAATCAATTCGATAATGCGATTTAGTAAAGCAATCTCCTCCAAGGTTATTAATTGAGTATTTAAGAAAAGGTAATAAAAATGTATGATCGTGTTTTAAATTGTAGGGATATCCTAAATGAAACTCAGATGCTTCATTAAGAATTAGCTGATAATTAGAAAGAAAGTCAACATCCATTTTATTATTCCAAATCTTGTTGTTAAGTAATTTTTTTAAACGCGTTCAAATAATCTCAAGAAGGTGTAGAATCACCAAACGCATTTCTGCATCGGCAGCTTCTGTGCCAAAACCACCAGCTTGGACATTTACTTCCTGAAAGTTAACATTTACTTGTATATTTAATTACTGAGTAACTATGCTCTACAACCATGTTTTTCAATTTGCATTTGATGTCGATTCAACAGTTAAAGAGCGGATTAACTCTCGAATTACATCCGTTGCTGGCCGTCCTGTTATTGAGCAGTATTTCTCTAACCTCTCTGCTTCGCTTGATGTCAGATTGATTGTCAGGCGTTTGATAGCCCATTTCTTATTCACTGATTCAATTAACTCTACTTGAAACTACTTCTCTAATATCAATCATTCGAGCTGTTATCACAATGATAAAATTAATGATATTAGCTTCAAGAAGCTGTAAAGGAAACACTACTAACTTTGAAGCCGAAGTGAAGAGTTAAAATATAGGTTAAATTATGAATTTTAAGTAATTTATAAATAACAATTATGAATAGAGCATAAGCTAAAAGTTTTTCTGTAATTAATCATTCAGTGGAAATACTTGGTAACTACACCAGAGCTTAATAGCCACTGCGTTCCTACTAATTAGCCAAATCATCATCTATCATAGTTTTAATCACTAAACAAAGGCTTGACCGTACCATTTGGCAACCAGATATCAGCGAACTTACTACGGTTGCAGCCTTTGTGATCTGTGAAGTGGGATCGCCTCCGGCGGGCGCTCGCGCCATCGCAGAATGGTATTAGCGGGCTGCGACCCTGGCTTATACTTGGGTAACTTGCGTCCCCCAACCCGTTCAATCAACAGTGGTGTTGGCGCATTCTCGGCTAAAAATTTTTCTAAAGCTTGTTGCTGTTTAGGTAGAAGCTGTGAATCAGTCATTGTGGGGATGAGATGGACTATCGCCTCGTACCAACCGCAAGGTGCAGTCCCCAAAGGTAAGGCAACATGAAAACCCCTGCTTGCAACCAGGACTAACCGCCGCCGCGCCTGGGGTAGTCCAAAATCAGCCATGTTGACCACGCTGTAATTGACGTGATAACCAAGAGATTCTAAAGCATCCAGAATGATACTGAAACTCTGACTGTTCTGATAACGCGGCACATTTTCGACAGTAAATACCCGTGGCTGCAACTGTCGGAAGGCTTCTGCAACTGTGATCGCTGCGGTCAGATCATCGCTAGTTTCCCCACCTTTACCCGCTTTGGCTGTGTGAGCTTGGCTGAAGTTGGCGCATACTGGGGAGGCATGGAGGTAGTCGGGGCGGCGGGGAAAACCCAGAAATCCTGACCGGGCGCTCATCACTGGGAAACTGAAAACACTGTTTCCTATTATCTAAAGATGATGCTTGAACAAATTTCGTCACAGCAAATACGGCATAACAAAACTATTTAAGCAGCATATCCGAAAATGTTGGTGTGAATGCTAACATTACTTGGAGTGGCTTAATAAAAACGTAACGTGAAAAATTAACATAGAAAAAAGGCAAGAACCTAATATTTTTTAAATAAGTTGTAATCTGCTATCAAAAATGGTGTAATGTCCTCAAATTCTACTGATAAAAACTAATGGAATCACCCAAATTAAGGAATGCTATACCTGTCCTGGCTTCATTAAATATAGCTGATACAATGGATTTTTATCAATCGTTGAATTTTAGTGTTGTTTATCAAGAGAAAGGCAATTATGGAATCGTACAAAGGGATAATGTAGAAATCCATTTTTGGGCTTGTTCGGATAAATATATTGCTGAAAATACTTCCTGTAGGATTGAGGTTGAAGAGATAGACTTTCTCTACACAGAGTTTCAGGATAAAAGAGTAGTTCATCCCAACGGATTGCTAAGGAAAAAACCTTGGGGAACAAAGGAATTCTCTATTCTCGATAGAGATGGAAATCAACTTATTTTTTTTGAGTATTTGAATCCGTAAATTTTATCTTGTACGCTTTTGAATGAAGGGCATTTTTGTTAGTCAGCTTTGATTGTATTCTTGGGCTGCTTGCTTTCTTTAAGCGGTGTAGGCGTGTCTAGCCGAAGCATTGCACCCGCTCACGCCCAGCCCGATTACTCCCAGCGTACCTTGCAATAGAGCGATGGCGCTTTTCGCCCGCTTTCTTGCGATCGCCTTTATGCTTAAACGGGAGCTTATCGTCTCCCTTTGCCCTTACAACAATCGCCCCCTCTACAGCCTATGATTGCTCCCTTAAGGTGATGGTGTACCGTTGAAGGGGCAAATGAAAACTGATGGTTCCCAAAATTTGACTGATGGTGTTGATTTAAGCTGCTTGCTTGGGATTGATTCAATTGCTGTAACAATCGAATAGTTTTTTCCGTCTGGCTAGTACCTACCTTAGTATTAGCAAGCCTGTTTGGTCTGTCTTGGATTCTAATAGGAGCAATCACACTTCTGCCCATATCCGCCGTCAGTTAAGTACACCCTGGATACCTCAAACTGTCAAAGCTTGGCAAGCTCTTCGAGAGCAAGTTCTTGTTCAGCCTACTGTTAAAAAAGAATTGGAGTGCGATCCTAACTGGAGTCCTATTTACCTTAAATTACCAAAACCTAGCAATTCATATAGTTATGTAGAAACAAATAACTATAGAGATATTGAAGTCTTCTTTTCTAATAGATACGGCAAGAAAGAGGTCAAACCAGTAAGTGAAGTATCTGCTCGTCTTCCTGAATTGATGAAAATTGATATTTTACATGAATTGTTTGTTAACTCTGGTTGGGCAACAACCTTTCCTGAGTCCGAACTAATGTTGACACCGCCAATGTTTAATAATATTTACAAAGGAGCTTTAGGTGAAGTCTGCGGTAAACATATTTTTGAAAAAGTACTCAATATTAATTTAATAGAGTTAGACATAAATGAATTCGAGCGTTTTGATTTTAAAAGAGATAAGAATTATGTAGACTTTAAATTTTGGAACGATAAGTCTTTTGTCCAAGCTGATGAAATACTTAGTAAAATACGTGAAAAAATGGTATCTGTGGGAGCAGAAAAAATATTTGTAATTAATATTTTAGCTTCTTCAGATACAATCTTTAAACCATATATATCTTCTGATAGAAAGATATTTGAGGTTCCTTATCTTTGCAAAAATGGCAGAGTTGCTGATGAATCAATTGAATTTATTTTAAAGGAGTTTAGGTAATGGGTATTTTAACAAATCGTCTAGACATTAATTTTAATATCGATGAAATTCAAAAAGACTTTGCCTTTATTAAGTTTACTCGTGAACAAAAAAGTAATTATTATGGAGCAGTTGAATTAGATTACCTGATTGGGAAAGATTTTAATGCTGCTGCTGTTATGTTCCAATATGGCAAGTATGCCTTTGCTATGTTTAAAAGGCCAGTTGATGTTTACCAACTGCTTCGTAGGATTAGATCAAACAAAAATTTTGATGGTAGTTCTGCTACTGAAGCTTTTCCAAAAGCTAGACTAAATGATATTGGTATTAATGAAGATTGTATTTGTGAAGCGTGGTTAGCTCAAATTCTATTAAACTCACTGTCTGCCTCAAATTCCCGTTTTGCTAAGTATCAATACTGCAACTTAACAGGCGCATTGTTGCTTGTATCAGATTTTGACAGTAAACGTAAAGACTGTCTTGATATTGCGAAAGTAAGTATAACATCTAACCCCTACTTGCTAGAAGTAGAGACTGTTCGTTATCGAAGTAAAATTTCTATACTTTCAGAAAATAAAAAGACAAGTGATCCTAAGCGCAAGAAAGAACTTCAAAATGCTCTTAAGAAACCTCATTATATATTTGAACCATCAACCAGCAGTTTGCGGAGATCCTTACCACGGGATGCTGAAATTGAGACAAATTTAATATATATCGAATGTGGTTTAAAGGGAAAAAAAGCATCTAGGCAATTTCTTGACTTTGGAAACATTGATAATTTTTATAAAAGTCGTGCTGGAATTTTGCATCATGTTATGTCAACTATACGACAAGATTTATCAAAATATATAGAGGTTGAATTATCTAATATTGAAATTGACCAGACTATTGAACTCAATAATAGTTTATTGAACAAGCCAGAACAACTTCACCATTTACTAAAAGGGCAAGCAGTAAATATAATAGATAAAGCCAATAACGACGAGTCTAAAAATTTAGTAAATGATATAAAAACCTTTCTTCATCCTAATTATATTTTAGAAACTAACCTTATCACTTGTAGCCAACGTGATAAACAGGATGCTTTGAATATCAGAATTATTCATAATCAAAATTATTACGTGGAGATGGGTCTAGAAGATGAATATCTTCCTTCAGATAATAAATTTTATCGACAACATCTTACAGTTGAATCAAGTGAACTTATATCTAGTCCTGCTCTTAAGACGAGTATTAAAGAATTGCTTATAAAACGTGATATCGCTTATAAACAAATTAATCTTTTTCAATGGGAAAAACTGCAATTAGAAGGAATATGGACTTTTGCTATTTGGCATGGAGAAGCAGAAAATGTTATTTTTATGGAAATTCAACCTAATGGTAGTTTTGAATTTTATAGGGTAGACTCTCAAGATATATTTAGCTATCAAAAATTTCAAAAGTATAAAGAGTTAATAATTAATGCTAATGATAATGCTAAAGTTAACAAAAATTATGGTGAATTAGAAGGATTAGTTATATCCAATACGGGGGATGTTAATGAAATATGGCGTACAAAGGAAATTACTATTCCTGCCATTTCTCAGATTGAAACTCTTATTCAAGAAGTAGGAAATAAGCTGCCATTAGGTAAACAAACAGGCAATGATTTAGTAAAAATAATACAAAAATTTATATTTACAGATGGTCAAGAATTTGCTGATAAGTTTGTAAATATAATTAGCCAATTGCACATTTTAGCAAATAATGAGTTAGATAAGAATAGCTTCCGAAAACTTTTGAATGATAATATAGGTTCAGGTACATCGGTAGCTGATAAGTTCCGATCTTATCTTACTAATCAGCATAATATTAGGCTTAGTTTTCCAAAGAATAAAGAAAGCCTTAAAGAATTGTTTGATGCTTCTCTAAACATAAACTATTTTGCCGAAACTGATAAAGAAGCTTATTACTTCGTAGGAGATAGGAGAGAAAAAGTAAAATTTTCTTTCAAAGATGCTTGTCATATTCGTAGAATAGCTGCGGTAAAAGGTTCTGAGCTAATATTTAAACAACTCCTTCCAACAATGGATGTTGATTTTGTCCGCACAAATCAAAGTACTGTAATTCCTTTTCCTTTTAAATATCTTCGAGAGTGTAAAAATTTAGGCTAGTGGTCTTGACTGGATCGACTGAATCATCATTTTCAGTAATCATAGCTGAATTACGGCTCCTCTAAATTCTGTTTTGAGATTTGCTTTTTCCCATTCGCAATGATGCTCCTGCTTATGATAATCCCCTCGATCAGCAGCCATTATGGAAAATCAAACTACTCTTCTTATTGAGCGACAGTTTATAATATTCTATAAAGATGATTAAGAAAAATGATTAAGCCTAAAAATGTGTATCGCGGACATTCAATGGAAAAAGTTGGTCACGGTAAAAGAGCAGTATTTAAAATAACTATCAACGAAAAAGAATGGTCTGCCGTGACTGAATTAGAGGTAAAAACAGCAATTGATGCTTGGATTGATGAAGGAGTAGAGCCTTAGCTATTGCCATAGCTATAACTTTGTGCCGACATGAATAATTGGCTTGCAAAACTGGGAGGCACAGAGTAGCCGATAATCGACCCAGCCGTAGCAGTCTCGTTGGGAAACTCGTACCAACCGGGAAACCCTTGCAGGATTGCAGCCCCTTCAATAGACAAGGATTTGACTATCCCATCCGGCAACCAGATATCAGCGAATTTGCTTCGGTTGCAGCCTTTGTGATCGGTGAAATGCGATCGCAAGATAGTGTTACAGGGCAAGTGTGCAGGTTTATACTTGGACTGTGTACGCCCCCCCACTCTTTCTATTAACAGTGGTGTGGGCGCATTCCCGGCTAAAAATTGCTCCAAAGCTTGCCGTTGTTTGGGGAGTAGTTGGGAATCGGTCATGCTGGGGATGAGATGGGCGATCGCCTCGTACCAACCACAAGATTTAGCTCCCGTAGGTAGGGTAACCCGAAACCCCCTACTTGCAACCAAAACCAACCGCCGCCGCGCCTGGGGTAGTCCAAAATCAGCCATATTCACCACGCTGTAAGTAACCGAGTACCCCTCAAGTTCCAAAGCATCCAGAATGATACTGAAACTTTGACTGTTCTGATAGCGTGGGACATTTTCGAGAGTAAACACCCGTGGCTGCAACTGTCGGATAGCTTCTGCTACAGCGATCGCAGCCGTCAGATCGTCAGCCGTTTCAATACCTTTACCCGCTTTAGCTGTGTGGGCTTGGCTGAAGTTGGCGCACACCGGAGAGGCGTGGAGGTAATCGGGGCGGCGGGGAAAACCTAGAAACTTTGACTGTGCTACTTCTTGCACTGTTAGTTGGATTATTCTACACCCGTATTCGCTAAAGTTGTGGTGATGGGTTTTGGCGATCGCCCTGCTCAAGTCTGGTTTGCTTGGGTCAAACTCCACCGCGATCACTGGACGAATACCAGCCTGTACCATCCCCGCTTCAATCCCACCGCCGCCCGCGAAAAGTACTACAGCGATCGGTGCATCATCTGGAAGAACTGGTTTTATTTTTGTGTTATCAAAATTTTTGCAGACATCTAATTTTGGTGATGTCTTTTTGGTTTTCGCTCTTTTGATAAAAGCGATAATATCTTCCTTAGTTACCCCCTGCTGTTGCAGTGTCCGAATCATTGGGACAGCACCAGGGGGAATTGAGCCGATACTTCGCCCTTTCCATAATCCATCAACTCGTTCTTCCCAGTTAAAACCCCATCGCCACTGAATCGGGTTGTCTGGGTCACGTTGGCCTATAACTCGTGGGTAAAAGGCTATGGTTCCATCAAGTAACTTTTTCTTTTCGAGATACGGATAGAGGCATCCTTGGCTATGCAGTTTTGAAGCTCTAAGGTCGTCCTCTAAGAATTTTTCGGGTATTGCAGATAACTCAACTATTACTGTTTTAGTCATGCAGCCACCTCCATGACCAAATCATCGGGTACTTCAAAAATCCCTAACTGCCCAATGTAAGGAATCGGTGCAATCTCGCGTGGATTCGCCAATTCCCAGTGATATTGCCCAGGCATCCCCCAGCCAGAAGCAACTTGTGAAAACTTGCAATCTACTATTGTGACAATGCCAATCACTTGACCGCGACGGAGACTTTTTAGTTCTGGGATAGACACCCCCATGCTTTGGCAAAATTCTCCCGCTACCTGGTACTCTTTTTTGGTACAGGTTTTGGCGGCGTGAATTAGAATGTCGCCGCGATAATGAATGGGCCAGCCACGGTTTTCTATGTCTTTAAGAGCATAAATTATTGCCCATGCCCAAGGCTGACGAACGGATATCGCTTTCATCTTTTTTAAAACTCCAGCAATTGAACGTAAGCATCCAACGCTGCAAGCGCCGGGTGCGGATGTGGCTGTGAACGCAGTCCGTTGCAGATTGTGGCGATAGTCCCAAGTTCTGTAAAGCTGAAGCTAATACTGGACTGTCGAGCCGCGCAGTGCTGAATAATTGTCAGTAACACAAAATTCAACAATTGAATTGTAAGATCACGTCGATTGGCTAAATGTGTTTCTAAGTTCTCAGTAATAATTTGGCGACTAGCAGTAAGAGAATTGCACAGGGCGAACGCATCTTATTTACTAATAAAAACTAAGAAAGATTTTAAAATGACATAAATAATT
>NZ_JACJQM010000171.1:0-9139 GCF_014696655.1 Nostoc sp. FACHB-888
GTCTTGCTCAGTCGTCAAGTCTATTTTTTATACAATCTTTTATGCTGATTTTCTGGAATTTGTCAAGTTTTATTTATACCAAATTAGATGAGCTTACCCTGCTCAATTAGGCAGAGAAGGGTCTGAATTAGCACCTTTTTTGCGAAGTTTTCCGGTAAAAAATTATTTAATTTTTTATCGTCCAATAAACGAAGGCATAAAAATTGCACGTATATTGCACGACTCACAAGATATAAAAACTATTTTTCAAGATGAAGGTTGAGGTCAAAATAATTCATAATTCATAGTTAAGTCTCTACGAATAAATGAGAGGGCTTAAAATATTGATTGCATTTTTTCTCCATTGATAAATTAAGGGACTTATAGCATTACTTACAAATTATTTTCGTAAATAGCTGGATATGCTATCTCATCTCTAACTCAGTAAATCAGCACGGGGTTTAAAGGTTTCAATTTGCCGTAACTTTTCGTAGAGTTCTCGTTCTTCTTGAGTAATATTTTTCGGTGTAACTATTTGAATTTCCACTAATTGATCGCCACGTTTGCCATCATCGCTGGGGTAGCCTTTATTCCCTAGCCGGAATTTTTGACCAGACCTAACTCCTTGAGGGATGGTCATTTTTACAGGCCCATCGAGAGTTGGTGCTTCTACTTGTCCTCCTAAAACTGCCTCTGTGGGAGTAACTGGTACTTGGCAGAGGATATTTAAACCATCTAACTTAAATAATGGATGAGGATTAACGGTAATTTTTAAGTATAAATCGCCACCACCAACCCCTTGGTTACGCAAACGTATGGTTTGACCTGTTACCATTCCTGGAGGCATACTAACTTCTAGCGATCGCCCATCTTCCAAGCGAATGCGTTCATTACCACCTTGATAAGCTTTTTCTAGTGGGAGCGTTAATCTAGCTTCTATATCTCGACGGGTAGTGCGAGGTGGGGTGCTAACTGTGTAGGCAACTTTTGTTCTGGGGGAACGAAACGGATCGGTATTATTACCATTATTGGACTTACTTGCCGTATTTTTATTTTTGACGCCGATAACTTGATTAATAAAGCTTTCAAAATCAGAGTATTGGCTTGGATCTACGTCCTGATTGCCGTTGCGATCACTAGGGTTACTCTGCCAGGTTTTAGCTTTTGGCGCTTGTTTATTGCCCGCAAAGCCTTTTTGCTTCCAGTAGCGGCTAAACTGGTCGTATTGCGATCGCTTGGCTGAGTCCGAAAGGACTTCATAAGCCTCGCCAATATCCTTGAATTTTTCCTCCGATTCTTTGTTACCCGGATTGAGATCGGGGTGATATTGCCTTGCTAAACGCCGATAAACCTTTTTAATTTCCTCACCAGAGGCGTCTTTAGATACTCCTAAAATTTCGTAGTAATCGCGGAAATTCGGCAAATTTTGCATAGTTAATGATTTAAATTTTAGATTTTTGATTAATTTAGGAGTTAAGAATTATTAGTTATGAGTTAGGAGTTAGGAGTTGAAAGATTTAATTTTTAACTCCTCACTTCTGACTCTTCACTTTTCACTCCTCACTTCTCACTTCTCACTTTTATTAGGAGTATTACAACCAATCATTGTCTTCTTCGTCATCCCAGTTATCTTGGTAGCTGGGACGAGATTTGCGTGGCGGACGGCTTTGGCTTTCATAGGAGGAAGAACGACTGTCTCGGCTATAGTCTCTGCCATAATCTTTACCGTAATCTGTGCCATAGTCCTTACTGTATGAGTCGCGTTCCCGATATGTATCTCTGGGAAAGTCGCGTTCTTTATCTTTATCACCAGTAAAGATGTCACGGATTGTACCAAACAAGTCGTCATCTTCATCTTCAGCATAAGTTTCCCTGACTTCCCGATTTAGCTCATAGAGAGCATCTTGCAAATCGGCGTAGGCTTGGTCAATACCGCGATCGCTATTTTCCTGGAGACTTTCCTTTAGTTGTCGGCAAATATTATCAATTCTTTGGCGGCGGTTTCGGGCAAACTGCATACCAAATTCCAGTGCTACTTCTCTAAGCTGTCGTTCTGCTTGGAAAATCAACGCCTCAGAACGAGTCCGCTTTTCTACTCTTTCTTTACGTTCGCGATCGACATCGGCGTATTTTTGAGCATCCTGAATCATCCGATTCACTTCTGACTCGTTCAAGGTGGAAGCGCCTTGAATGGTGATACTCTGCTCTCGCCCAGTGGTTCTATCTAGGGCTGTTACCTGTAAAATACCGTTAGCATCAATATCAAATGACACCTGAACTTGGGGAATTCCTCGTGGTGCTGGCGGGATACCATACAGCTTGAAACGTCCTAAAGACTTATTGTTTGCTGCCATTTCCCGTTCGCCTTGGACTACGTGAATTTCCACAGTATTCTGGTTATTTTCGGACGTAGAAAAAATGTCAGAACGACGGACTGGGATGGTGGTATTGCGGGGAATGAGTTTTTTCATCACGCCGCCGATGGTTTCCAATCCCATAGATAACGGTGTGACATCCAAAAGCAGCACATCTTTAAGTTCGCCTGCGAGAATTCCTGCTTGAATTGCTGCACCCACTCCCACGACTTCATCAGGATTGACGTTTTCGTTAGGTTCTATGCCAATTAAGTCCCGTACTAGCTGCTTCACCATTGGCATCCGTGTAGAACCACCAACTAACACCACTTCTTCAATATCTCTGGATGAGAGTCCGGCATCTTTGAGGGCGCGTTTCACTGGTGTCCGTAATCGCCCCACCAAATCACCACACAAGCCTTCAAATTGAGAACGCGTTAGACGAGTTTCGAGATGTTTGGGGCCTTCCTGATCGGCAGCAATAAAAGGTAAGTTAATTTCGGTGACGCTAACAGCAGAAAGCTCAATTTTGGCTTTTTCCGCCGCTTCCATCAGACGTTGTAAAGATTGTCTCTCGCGTCTTAAATCTACCCCTTCGGCCTCTAAAAATTGCTCTGCTAGCCAATCTACTATTACCTTGTCAAAGTCGTTACCACCAAGTTGCGTATCTCCACTGGTAGCTTTAACTTCAAATATGCCATCGCCTACTTCTAAAATTGACACGTCAAAAGTACCACCACCCAAGTCAAATACTAAGATAGTTTCCGTGTCACCTCGATCTAATCCATAAGCCAAAGATGCAGCAGTTGGTTCATTCAGAATCCGCAACACCTCTAAACCGGCAATTCTGCCAGCATCGCGAGTTGCTTGCCGTTGAGAATCGTTAAAATAAGCGGGTACTGTAATCACTGCCCCTGTTACTGGTTCACCCAAATAGCGACTAGCATCGTCGGCCAATTTCTTCAGCACCATTGCTGAAATTTCTTCTGGGGCGAAATCCTTATTGAGACGGGGACAGGCAACTTTAATATTACCTATTTCGTCCTTGCGGATGGTGTAGGGTACACGCTTGGAATCTGGACTGAGTTCGGCATACTTGCGCCCAATGAAACGTTTCACTGCAAAAAAGGTATTTTGTGGATTGAGGACGGTTTGCCGCCGTGCCATTTGTCCAACCACCCTTTCGCCTTCTTTGCTAAAGCCAACTACGGAGGGGGTTGTTCGCATTCCTTCTGCATTGGCAATCACCACCGGCTTGCCACCCTCCATAACGGCGACTACTGAGTTGGTTGTACCCAAGTCGATGCCGACTACCTTGCCCATGCGTTACTCTTCTCCTAAAGTGTCTTATATATTTATTATGATTGGGCGGAACTACCTCTAGCTTTGTGCTATTGGATGAAAACACCTCAATAAAGAGGCAGGGGGAAGGGGGCAGGGAGCAGGGGGAAATGACTGCTAACTCATGCAGAGCGGAACATGGGTTTGAGCCTTCCACTTCTAATAAGTGGTTTTCCTACCTGCGGTAAGCTAGCGCAACAAAGGGGGAATCCCCATTCTTTTCTATCCCCCTTGCTCCCTGCTCCCTGCTCCCTTGCTTCTTTCTCAATGGTATAATAGTCATCATTAAGGCAATAAGCTAAGAAGTTCAGCTAGAGCAGATAGTTGCAAGACTAGGATAGCATTGACGATGATTGGTATGTCCAAGCACCCTCTATTCTTGTTATCCTTTCTATATACTTTATCTGCAAGTTTATAAATGCACCTTAATAATACTTGCTTTGCTTGTTTGAGTGCCTGAAAACCTTAATATTGCCACTATTTTAAACATTTGAATTTAACAGAGCGATTACAAACTTCCCTGGCTGAGATTGCGCGAGAACGCGATCCTTACATGGCAACGGCTGGACATTTTTTTGTCCAAGAATACATTCGCCAGCAATTTTCCCAATGGGGGAGTGTGGAAATCCACACCTTTGAAGTCAGAGGTAAAGCTTGTAAGAACTTGATATTAAATTTACCTTGCCAAGGGAGACGACAAAAAAAGGATTTGCCACCGATTTTAATTGGCGCTCATTATGATGGCGTTCCGGGAACAGTAGCGGCTGATGATAATGCCACTGGTGTGGCGGTGTTGCTGGAATTAGCGAGAAAGTTTGCTGCTCAACCTGCAAGATATCCCTTAAGGCTAGTTGCTTTCGATATGGAAGAATACGGCTTACTGGGTAGTGCTGACTATGCAGCCCTGTTGCACGAACAAAAGCAACAGCTACGCTTAATGATTTCCCTAGAAATGTTGGGTTATACCGATTCTACGCCTGGTTCTCAAAGTTACCCCCCTCCTCTGGAACGCTTCTACCCAGACAGAGGTGATTTTATTGCTTTAATTGGTAATTTGCGGACATTGCCTGACTTAATTGGCATGAGCCGTAATATTCGCAAAGCTGGCGTATCTAGTCAATGGCTACCCGTTCCGAATCGAGGTTTAATAGTTCCTCAAACCAGACTTAGCGATCATGCACCTTTTTGGGATTTGGGCTATCCGGCAATGATGGTGACAGATACGGCATTCTTGCGAAATCCCCACTATCACAAAGCTAGTGATGCGATCGCTACTTTAAATTTAGATTTTCTTAGCGGTGTATGTGAAGGGTTGGAAATTGCGATTCGGCAGTTGTGAAAATATTAGACATTTCCAAAAATTAAATATGCATTATCCAGAATCCTTGTAGAGACGTAGCAGTGCTACGTCTCTACATTCTTTTTCACCAGATGCCCAATGCAGTTGTTACCAATTACTACTTTGTGAGTCTGAGGATTGTACGAATTGACACGAAATAATGAGGCTGAAGAATGCCAAGATCAAAAAAAGGATGCCTTAAGGATATTAAAAGTACTATGCCAGAATTACACCAATCAATTGCCCAGCATTACCACGAACGGACTAAATATAACCCTGAGACTCTCGCCTCCAAAAGTCAGCAGTTAGACTGGGCTAAACAGCCAGTACCTTTCAAAGAGTACAAAATTGGCTCTACTTTTGATCTCAAACCCTATATCCAAGAAAAAGCAGAGGGTGCTAATAACCCAGATGCTCAATGGTGGCAAAGACTTTCACGCCTGCTGTTTCGCAGCTATGGATTGACGGCGAGAATGCCTTCTATGGGTAGCGCAGTGTATTTACGTGCTGCTCCCAGTGCAGGCGGACTATACCCTGCCGAGGTGTATGTGGTTTCTCGTGGTACGGCGTTATTGCCACCTGGCCTGTATAACTACCAATGTCGGACTCATTCTCTGATGCATTATTGGGAAAGCGATGTTTGGCAAACTCTCCAAGCTGCTTGTTTTTGGCATCCTTCTTTAGAAAATACCCAACTAGCAATTATTGTGACTGCGGTTTTCTATCGTTCTGCGTGGCGCTATGAAGATCGGGCTTATCGGCGGATTTTTCTAGATACGGGGCACCTGTTGGGCAATATCGAGTTAGCTGGTGCGATTACTGACTATCGCCCCCATTTAATCGGCGGTTTTGTGGATGAATCGGTAAACGATCTGCTTTATATTGATCCGCAACAAGAAGGTGCGATCGCAGTCTTACCTCTGGCAGACTTGTTAGATGTCAATCAAAATTTGCCATTGGGATGTACTGCTTTACCTTCCGCCACCGAAACCAGTTATCCCCAAATTCCTGATGGTGAATTGCTGCCATATTTCCATCGACACACCCAGATCGAATCAGGTGTAACGGGCAATCTCAATCTACCAACTATCAAACAAGAAAAATCTTTAGAGGATAAATATAATTTTCCTTTCTGTTTGAAAATTCCTACCACCACTGCGCCTATAGACTGGGGACAAAAGCTATCAGAATTAGAAATTACTATGTATAAGCGACGCTCTACGCGCGCTTACAATGGTGATGATTTAAGCTTCGATGAATTGAAAGGTTTACTTGATTTCACTTATCAACCGCAAAATTACATCGACCAAAGTTTAGATATTTCTCCAGATTACTTTGATTTGAATTTAATAGAAACATTTATTGCTGTTTCGGGAGTCAAAGGATTGGATGCAGGTTGTTACTATTACGCACCCAAAGCCCAAGAATTACGCCAAATTCGCTTTAAAAACTTTCGGAGAGAGTTACATTTTCTCTGTTTGGGGCAAGAATTAGGACGGGATGCAGCAGCAGTGTTGTTTCATACAGCTGATTTGAAAGCTGCGATCGCACAATATGGCGATCGCGTTTACCGCTACTTACACATGGATGCCGGACATTTGGGACAGCGCCTGAATTTAGCCGCAATGCGCGTAAATGTAGGCGTTAGTGGTATTGGTGGTTTCTTTGATGATCAAGTAAATGAAGTTTTGGGTATTCCTGCCGATGAAGCTGTTCTATATATCACGACATTGGGACGCCCAAGATAAAAGAAACCGCAAAAAACACAAAGATTCTTTGTGTTTTTTGCGGTTCATTTCCTAACCTCAACTTCTGGGGATGAATCTATGATGTAAAGATTTTTAGTTTCTAGATTTTACCGTGCTAACATCCCCATTTTAATTTTGCTGACAATTTTTACAGGCTCAAAAAATTAACAACCTTACAAAAATTAAGAAAAACACGATTTTTATTTTACAAATATTTAATTGTCTTTGTGATCACTTTTTATGTTAATAAGTTGCTAAATTCTTCAAGTCTTTGTATATTTCAATCTTAACACCGATGTTATTTTATAGGGTTTCCTATTCTGCTGAGGTGCAAATTTATCTGTGTTTAATTACTTCTTCCTGTAGATCACTGAACTAAAAACCAACTTCAGAATATTTGTTAAATCAAACACTCAATTCATCGGAGTGTACCCGATTTTATAGTTAACCTTTTAGCGAGATTGTGCAAAACAATTAGTGGCGGGTTTGAATATCTTAATATATTGATTCTGAATTCTGACTCCTGACTTCTAACTTCTTCTTTAACAAGTGGTGGGGGTTTAAGTCCCCTGTCTCTACAGGCAGCAGGTTTTGTGTCGGGGTCTAAATCCCCGTCACAAAACGTAATTGCGAATTGTGAATTGCGAATTGCGAATTGTATTAACTCACATCCCGATTTTTAGAATTAACAACTTGGGTTTGGTAGTGCCGCCATTTTTCCTGCTGACGCGCTCTTTTCTCCTCAGTGAGGCTATCAAAACAATAGGGACAGGAGATACCTTGTTCATACTTTGAAGACACCTTATCTTCCTCAGAAATCGGACGTCCACAACAGAAACATAACTCATAACTTCCTCCCTCTAACCCATGACTGACAGCTACCCGCTCGTCAAAGACAAAACATTCCCCTTTCCATAAACTTTCCTGCGCTGGAACTTCTTGTAAATACTTGAGAATGCCGCCCTTGAGATGATAGACTTCTGCAAAGCCTTGAGCAAGCATGAAGGATGAGGCTTTTTCACAGCGAATGCCACCCGTACAAAACAGAGCAACCTTTTTGTGTTTACTTGGGTCGAGATGGTCTAGCACATAATGGGGAAATTCCCGGAATGAGCCAGTTTGGGGATTTTCTGCTCCTTGGAAAGTACCTATGTTCACCTCATAATCATTGCGGGTGTCAATAACGGTTACTTCTGGATCACAAATCAAATCATTCCATTCTTGGGGACTTACATAAGTGCCAACTTGTTCATTTGGGTCAATTTCAGGCAATCCCAAAGTAACAATTTCTTGCTTCAACCGCACCTTCATCCGCTCGAAAGGTGGGGTTTTGGTATGGGACTCTTTGTATTCTAAGTCCGCTAGACGAGGATCAGTACACAAAAACCTGAGAACAGAATCAATCGCCTGACGCGAACCCGCAATTGTACCGTTAATGCCTTCTTGTGCCAGCAAAATTGTCCCCTTGACACCTTGTGCTTGGCAGTAAGACAGCAAAGGATCTCGTTTCTCGGCAAAATCTGGTAGCTTGACAAATTTATACAGTGCTGCAACAACTTGGATATTTTCTGGCTTCATCCCTTTGGTAATTGAACAATATAAGTTACAATAACGACGGCAACCAAAGTTACCTGCTATTTTAATTTTATGGGGGTTTAGCTCAGTTGGTAGAGCGCCTGCTTTGCAAGCAGGATGTCAGCGGTTCGAGTCCGCTAACCTCCATTAGATGTAATTTATCCTACATCTGCTATGCCTACGGTCGTCACTGGCTTGTACTGAGCTTGTCCTGAGCGTAGCCGAAGTAGTTTTTCGTAACCCTTTGGGGAAGCAAGCTACGCGCAGCATCTGGTAGAGAAGTGCGGGCTACACCTACGCACAGACAATTGTCAATTAAACCCTATTCCTTATAAAGTAATGGGGTTATTTTACTTTGTAGGCAATGGACATTTAGTCTACTTATTGGGAAAAGCAAAATGTGCGGCGATTAAGTATTGCTACAATAAACGTCTTAGTTGGCATCATTAAAAACTACTCAATCAAAGTTTGGGTTCTACCTACTTAGGGGGTTGTTTGAAAAAGCGTCCATTGGGGTTAGTGGCAATTGTTCTTTACAAATCATTTGTCGCGTTGCTACTTATGATTACTTCACTCACTTTATTATTGACATTAAAAAATTATCACACTCTAGAGATTTTTTCAAAAAATTATGTTTTAGAAGGTAAATCGATAATTATTGATTGGCTTTTAAAAGAAGTAATCAACTTAAATCCCCGAACCTTAGAGGTTGTTTGAAAAGTGGTTGGCTGTGATTTTAGGCACTTATTGCTCCCCCCTAACCCCCCTTAAAAAGGGGGGAACCGGAATCAGAGTCCCCCTTT
>NZ_JACJQM010000172.1:0-8992 GCF_014696655.1 Nostoc sp. FACHB-888
TATATAATCAAAGATACTAATCATTTAATTAGATGTTGGTAGAGGGTCAATTTTACTTTCTACCATTTTTTGGTACCCAAATCATATTCCGGACATGTCTATTAAGATGGAAATCATTTCACCTATAGAAAATACATACTACCCAAACTACAAAAAGTTAATAAATGAAACTTTATTAAAGATAGTCATTGGCTTCCGGATCAGCCATCAATTTCATGTATATCTATAAATATTTATCTACAGACAAAAATAAAAAACTTTATAAAAACTTTGCAAATAAAACGCCATGTAACAGAAATAATTATCCCATTTTTAGATAAAATATCCCCAGGCTAACTATCACAAAAAACTCTATTATAGTAAATACTAAAAATTGGGTTCAGCATTTTTATACCAGTGATTGTTACCAAAACAAAAACTTCTCCTTTCTGAAAAAACATCCTCTCAGACAAGGGCAATTATTAAGGAATTAATATATATGATTGCTATGCTGATTGTAGCTTGGATAGTCTTCATAATATTGTGGAAGTTGCTGAAAGCAACCGTGAGCAATGCATTGACTGCTGCGGCAATTCTTATTTTATTAAATATTGGTTTTGGCATTACTCCACAGGATATTTGGCATCACGTAACGCAGTTTGCTGAAAACCTATCGCAGATCCAAAGTGGTAAATGAAAATATATACTTCACCTTTGATTAGCAAAAGTGAAGTAAAAATATAAAATGACAAAATTTTTGAATTTGACGCCAGTTGTGTAAAAATTGCTGTGGTTTTTATAACCTTTCTTGCTAGTTAATTATTTAATGCTGAAATCTTGGCTAAGGCATCCTTAAAACTCGGCGGCAACTGACGCATAATCTTGCCTCTTTCGCGATCTAAAGCTACTAAAGTCACCTTGGCAGTGACGTACAATTGTTGTTCATCAGTTGAGACAATGGCATAATCCCAATTTATTCGAACGCCAGTCACCTCAGCCATGCGCGTTTTTACCACAGCTGCCATTCCCAATTGAATTGAACGGTGATAGCGCACCGAGAGTTCTACAACTGGTAAATCGCAACCTATAGCGACTAAATCAGCAAATTCAATCCCTATAGATCGCAAGCATTCAATCCGCGCTTCTTCCATCCAAGCTAGATAAGAACCGTGCCAAACAACACCTGCATAGTCCGTTTGGTGGGGTTGTACTCTAACAGGATATTCAAACCAATTCCCAAATTCATCAGTTGATGAATTGTCAAGGGCGCTGGTTGGTGGTAATTTTGCTTGGTTGGGTTTTTCTTCTGACATCTTCAATTTTCTAACCACCTATAAATTTTCCAAATTTTCCAAATTATTGAATAGCATAAAAATTAATTGCGTTGTAGGACTTCTTGATTTAATATTTACACTTCCGAGTATAGGGAGTGTTTTGTTATGCAGCCTAATCTCCAGTATGTTAGTTTTATGACTTTGACTTTACTTAGTCTACTAGGTTTTGGGATGACTTATCCAGACAATAACCAAGTAACGACAAATGCAAAGTTGAGGTATGGCTCTGGAGAAAAAGCTCAAGCTTTACCCAAGAATAATCAACTTTCAGAAATTGCAAGGCTCAACGAAGAAGGTATCAGAGAATCTCGGCAAGGACAATCGAAACAGGGATTGCAGAGATTACAAAAAGCATTAGCCATCAGTAGAGAACTTGGAGAGCGCTCTTGGGAAGCGGTAACATTCAACAACATAGGCAGAATTTACCAAAGTCAAAGAAAGTATCCCGAAGCACTTCAATCCTATCAGCAAGCTTTATTAATTAATAGAGAACTTGGGGATCTAGTTCGACTTGGCAAAACCTACAGTAACATAGGTTACTTATTTGACATCCAAAACCAACCAGAGTTAGCAATTTTTTTCTACAAGCATTGCTTGATTAATCGTGAGAAAGCTCGCTTGAATCCATTAGCGCTTAGTGCGTCACAACCAGATGCTTATAGCATCACTGTTAGCCAGACATATCGCATTTTAGGTGAACGATTGCTCAAACAGGAACGTGTTGCTGAAGCACAAAGGACAATAGATTTACTCAAAGTTGAAGAACTAGAAGAATATCTCCAGACTGTGCCAGGTAATAAACTTACTGCCAAAGGTATTAATATAGCGGCAGCAGAAAAACCAATTAAACAAAAGTTGGATCAAACCGTGAATAATGCTGTTGTGTTGGGTAAAGAACTGACAACACTACGGAAAATTTCCCCTAAAGAGCGATCGCTCCAACAGAAACAACGCATAGAGCAATTAGTCTTAAATCAACAGCAACTCCTGGATGGATTTAACGAATTTATCAATAGTCCTTCAGTAAAAGCACAGGTAGAGCAAATTAGCCAGACAGCTAGGCGGCAAAATTTGGATTTGGAGAGTCTCAACCAACTTCGGGATAATTTGACGCAATTACCTCAAAAATCGGCACTACTCTACCCACTGATTTTAAAAGATAGTTTGGAATTGGTACTAGTAACTCCTGAATCCCCACCAATTCATCGCACCGTTCCTGTAAAACGCGAAGACCTTTATCAAACAATTGGTATTTTCCGCCAAGCTTTAATCAATCCCAGTCGAAATATCAAAGCACCTGCACGCCAACTGTATGACTGGCTAATTAAACCGATAGAAAAAGACTTAGAGCTATCAGATACACAAACTCTGATTTACGCTCCAGATGACCAGTTACGCTATATTCCTTTAACTGCTTTATATGATGGCAAACAATGGCTAGTGCAGCGCTTGGCTGTCAATCACATTACATCTGCCAGCCTGACTAATTTAAATACCCCACAACAATCTACCTTGCGGGTTTTAGCCGGTGCTTTCACTAAAGGTAATTATCAAATCAAAGTTGGTAATCGGCAGGTTGCTTTTGCTGGCTTACCCTTTGCAACACGAGAAGTGGAAAGTGTAGCAGCTATGGTTCCTGAAACTACGAAGCTCTTAGACGATGCCTTTAGCCCCAGAGCCACTGTACCTCAAATGGATGATTATACAATTGTCCACTTAGCGACTCATGCAGCCTTTGTGGTGGGTAAACCAGAAGATTCGTTTATTTTATTCGGGAATGGCGATCGCATTAACTTTAGAAATGTCGCCACTTGGTCACTCCCCCATGTAGATTTGGTAGTGTTGAGCGCCTGTGAAACCGGCTTGGGAGGCAAGTTAGGCAACGGTGAGGAAATTTTGGGTTTTGGCTATCAGATGCAAAAAACAGGCGCAAGAGCTGCGATCGCCTCATTGTGGTCTGTGGATGATGGTGGTACACAGGCACTTATGAGCGCTTTTTATAATATTCTCTCTACTAATAAGTTAATTAAAACTGAGGCTTTACGACAAGCTCAAGTTTCATTAATTAATGGGGGCTGGAAGGCAAGAGGCCACAATTTACCCGTGGCAGCAGTTAGCGATTTTAGTCACCCGTATTACTGGGGATCTTTTATTTTGATTGGCAATGGACTTTAGGTGTTGATCTTTCCTCACCTCTGTCAGACGATGCCTTTGTTAAAATTCTGGCTGATATGTCAGTTAGAAAATTCATTAAAAATTCATAATTCATAATTGCATTATGTTAAGTAGATTTAGACCCTAAGCAAAACAGGGTTGTTTGCTTGATAGTTGCAGGTTTTTTAACCTGTCTTTTAATTATGAATTATGAATTAATAATTACTAATTAGGTTGATTGTGATTAGCAGTAAGTTTTACCAACCTTTGAGCTAAAGGCTCAAAATCCGGTTCGTGAGGTTTTGGCAGATACTAAAAATATGCGATCGCCCAGCCATGAGCCAATCACTTCACGGTAATGGAGAATAGGTAAGAGCGATCGCTAACTAAGCCGCTATTACCTATTACCAGTTACCGATAATCGATTTGTAATTTGCCATTGACCTTTGAAACCTTAATACTTCTTAGCAAGAGTTTTAGAGCCTGTATCGGTTTGCATAGATTGCTTGACAAGATCAGCTAGTTCGTCTAACTGGCTAATTGCCTCAGCACCTTCTAGCTTCATTAATTCGCGGTCATCCCGCATTTCCGTCCAAGTAATCCCGTAATCGGATACCAAAAACCGAATCAGGTGGTTATCGCCCAAGCTAACCATAAACGATGCACTATTCATTTGGTCGCCACAGGTATAACAAGATGCAGGATACCCGCGCCGCTCTAATACGACAGCCAAGGCTTGCAGGTTCATTACCAAGTCTTGGACGAATTGTCGATGTTGATGTGCTAGTCTCAGAAACACTTTTCTCCTCCAGACACCACAGTCATTTGAGTTTCTTTTATATTTTCTTTAGATTTTCTCACCCATTGGTATTGTAAACTATTCAATACAATTACCAGACAGATGATATTGAGTCGTTAATTGACTACCTTGTTTAGGGTAGTACGTTAGAGTTTTGAGCGCCGTATCAAACTATTCAGTTTGCAAATTAAAAATCTCGGACAGAATTGCTAAATTTAACTATATCTTTATGCATTTCTGTCAGGGTAGATTCTTACAAGAAGCGATCCGCTTTAACAGTAACTTAAATCTAGCACTAGTCAACTACAAAAAAGTTACATATTTCGCTTTAATTGGCGACGTACAGCCTAAATGAGTATTAGTAGAGGCTACAAGGTAGTTTTACATCGTTATACTGCTTCTTTCTTAGATTTTTGCTCTGTTTTTTTAATGTAGATTTTGGTATAGACAAAGACTTTAGTATACCAAATTCCTTCCTCCTGTATATAGCAAGTTGAGCAGATAACAGTGCAAGTTTGATATCCAGTACTAAAAATTGGTAAGCTGTAGTTCTTAATACAAGCTTTGCGTAATGAATAGATAAGTCTGAGTGTAGAAGCTACAGTATATGAACTAAACACTGACAATACCTAAACTCAGCAAAGCAATGTTGCCATTTAGGCAATCTTTTCAGTTATTTTGGGATTATCCTTAACACAGTTGTACTACTAAAGCACAGAAATTTGGAAAGCTCCTTATCTTAGGGACTTATAATGAATATAGTGTAAGCGTTTCGTTGATTTGGAATGTGTTGTTTATTTACGCCGCGCTGTACTAGTATCAGGATATATCAAAGTGACGGCTAGCCTTGAGCCAGATAAAGAAAATTTAGAGCCTTTAGCAAACAAATCAATATGGCTCTCTCAATAATGCATCTTTTCACCAAGGTAAAACCAGGTTCTGCAATGGTAGAACTTAAAACATTAAATTTAAAAGTAGGTCATGGTATAGAAGGAGATATTAATGCCGACCCTATAAGTCCAAGACAACTTTTAATCGTTAGGTATGAAGATATTTTAGACTTATCAATTAAACCAGGAGAATTGCGAGAAAATATTTTGGTTGCAGGTATAGAATTTGAGAATTTTATTCCTGGTTCTTTGCTAAACTTTGAAAGTGGTGCGGCAATTCGTCTAACTTTTTACTGTGAACCGTGTAAGCAAATAGCCCATTTGGTAAAATCATTAAAGAGTATTCAAGGAAAACGAGGCATTTTAGGCGTAGTTATTAAATCAGGTCAAATTCAGGTTGATAGTAATTTTCAGGTTCAAGCTAATAAATTTCCCGCATTATCTGAAAATCCATATAAACGATTTTTAAATTTTATTATCAAAATTCCCAATGGGAAAGTAGTTACATATAAACAGATAATCAAAGGTATAGGAGTAGATAATAGCTATCTAAGAGCTATACCTACATACCTGAAAAAAACTTCGGCTGCTGATTATCCAGTACATAGAATATTAGACTCTAAAGATTATTTGATAACTTATGTGAATAACCAAAAAAATAAGTTAGAAACGGAAGGAATTAAAGTTTTTCTTGAGGGAAATTTATTAAGTAATACAAACAAAAGTTTTGTAGATACCAAAGATTATCTATGGGAAGATAATACAATGTATTTAGAATAGATAGTACTTTTAATTGATAGTTTCATATCCTATCTTTTGAAATTAAAAATGCTTTGCTTCCTCAAGATAATCCCTGATTTTTGATTTGTTTAGATGTAGCTTCCATAAAATCGATAAAAACTTTTATAAGTTTATGGATTCCTTCGCTACCTCCTGCAATTAAGCCTCCTGTCAGCAATGCATCTAAATAACGGAAAATTACTATTTGTATTGGATTATCTAAATCCATAACGACAAGTGGCTCGATTGATCGAATACCTATTGCGCTCATTAAAAGACCGAATAAAAGGGATGTCCATAGAGCAATTGTTCGTGTATCAGATTTATAGGCTGCTCTTTGCCGCTCTTTTTCATTTATATCATCAATTTGGGGCTTGAATATCTTTAATGGTTCTTGTTGATTTTGTGTAAAATTTTGGATAATTTGCTGCTCTAAACTCATTCCTTCAGGTGGTAGTCCACTGATTTGGTTGGATTCTACAGCAGGGAATTGGTTCTGTTGTTCTGCCATAAGTCTTATCTTCTCAGATAAGAGAGCCTTTTTTTGCTGAATACTAATATCTAATTGTTCGATAGATGGGCCTCGCCAAGTAGTTATAAAAACTTCTAAAGAACGTTCTAACAACAAAGAAATAAATAATTGCAAACTGAGTAACTGGATAATATCATTAAGCCCAAATGGTTTTAAAATAAATGGTTTAGATGATAGCCAAGTTGACAAAGTTACTACTAGAAAACTAATAATGATTAACAGAACAAATAGAGGAGATTCTGGAGAAAGCTTTTGCAACGTATCTATACTCCTGTTTCGCGTCACAATATTTAACACAGCCTAGAGGTGAAAATTACACCTGCTGAGTAACTTAACAACGTTAATTTGATATAACAGTAAATAATTTATTGCCTGACCATTTTTTTCAGCAAGAAACGATGTCTTCTCTACGCGAGGCTACGCGTGGCTTGCTTTTCCGTAGGAGTACAACTGGCTAACAACCATTCCAAAAGTAATGCCAATCTACTGTATATGGTGCGATCGCGTTAAATATGAAACGGTTTTGGGAACAGTGGACAATGCTAGAGTAAGCAGCAAGCGTAGTACCAAATAAAAACCCCTCCAAGGTTGGAGGGGTTAAGGTAATTTTTGTTGATGGGATAGTGATTAGGGAAAGACAGCAGCCTTTTTTTACTGGTGATGTATTTTCTTATCAAAGCAACGAGATGATAGTACAGCATTTCATAAATCCGTTACGAACCTCTACAACACTGTACTTAGTGAGATAAATTACTAGTATTGACAAATGATGTCAGCTGCGACTCGACAGCGTTTAGGTAAGCTGTATCATTCAAAGCTTGTGCTGGTAATTTTTTAGCATTGACAGCAGCCTTAACTACATCTAGTGCAGTCAGTCTTCCTGTTTGGTATTGAGAAACCAAAGCACTACCACTAGGAATACCCTGTGCTTTCAGGTTACCTTGATAAGCTAGAAATGCAGCATCAAAGGGTTTGAGGTAGCTGACGTTTGTAAAATGAGTGAGTAAATTGTTAGAGGTGATAGTTATAGGTTTGCCACTATTATTAGTAGCTGATTGAGCGCCGCCGATTCCAGGTAATAAAGCAATAGAAGCAACAATGAATACAGAATCAATTAAGGTGGAAAATTTCATAGGGTTATCCTTGGTTAGAGCAAAGTGCAATTAGTGTTCTTGAGTAATAGAGTATTATTCGTTATAAGTCTCAGCTTCCTGCACTCAGGTCACCTGAGCGATTGATGGATTCCTCACCCATTCGGGTGACCTGATTGAGCGCAAGAACTGAAAAAATAAATCGAGAGCAAAGTTCAGGAAAAACTTGAACAGATATACATTTAACTGAGATAATCTAAAAATTTATGCAGCGCTGTTACTTAGTTGTAGGCGTAACCTAACCAAGATATTGAGTTTCTGCACTCTCCCTTCAACAGCAGATTTCTTCCTTAACTATGACTGAATCTATTTGTATATTCGGGTTTACCGAACAAACAAATGAAAGTAAACCGTAACTTTTACCATGTTTAGTTTTGGACGGTAATTATCATTTTCTTGGTGGTAATAACCGAATTTATAGCAGATTTAACTTTGCATAATATAAATATGTAAGCGCTAATTGAAGCGCAAAATTGATTGAACAAAAGCTAATTGATGCGAGGAAGAGTTATGACACTAGTTCGTTGGAACCCTTGGAGAGAAATTGACACTCTACAACGTCAACTCAATAATTTATTTGAAGACAGCAAAGTAACATCTGAATTCTTGGGCAGAGGCTTAACCAAAGTTCCTGCTGTTGAAATACAAGAAACTGAAAATGCTATTCATTTGAATCTAGAATTGCCAGGAATAGAAGCTAAAGACCTGGATGTGCAAGTTACAGAAAATGCTGTTTACCTTAGCGGTGAGCGGAAGTCTGAAACTAAAACTGAGGATAAAGGTGTTACCAGAAGTGAGTTTCATTATGGTAAATTTCAACGCGTAATTCCTCTATCTGCTCGGATTCAAAATACTAACGTTACAGCAGATTATAAAGACGGCATCTTGAATCTGACACTGCCGAAAACTGAACAAGAAAAGAACAAAGTTGTCAAGGTTAATTTGGAACAATCTGCTACCTAATGGGTTGCGATCAGACTACTCTACCTCCTTTGATAGATTGAGATAGCTCAAAACCCGGTTGTGCAAATGACCGGGCTTTTTTGTAACAATTATCTGCAATAGGCGTATAAGTCCTATATACATGAATTATCTAAAAGAGCCAGAGAGTGTAGGCCCAGCCCGTCGTAGACATCGCCTTCTTATTTAACGTTTGTAAAGAAATTCAACTATATATGTAATGGTATGCATGGTTTGACTAAATCTACCCAACTTTTTACCTTTTGATAAGTAAAACTAATAGCTTCTATCAGTTTCACAAAAATGAGAAACTTGATTAAAAATTGTAAAGCATTGTAAAGTAGTTTCACAGGCAAAAACAAAACCGCCTGATTTATAAATAACTAACCGCACTTATAAAACCATGACAGCAA
>NZ_JACJQM010000173.1:0-8913 GCF_014696655.1 Nostoc sp. FACHB-888
GGGCTAATCATATTTCGTGTGCCATGATTTGAATTGTCATAAATCCTGTTGTAAGGCGATTGCATTTCTCTTGGAGAAGTAACCGCCCTTTCTCACTTGTCGAACTAGAGATCCCTTACACCTCTGCATTCGCATCTGTTGCAGGTAGGAGAGGTTTTTCTTGATAGTCACCTACTTCAAGTAAGAGGTTGCTTCGTGTACTTTATGCGATGATCAATGTTTGTTAAGCAATGGAATTTAGAAGCGATTGCATTTCTCTTGAGGGAGCAATCGCCTTTCTCACTTCCACGGGTAGGGATTCCTTACCCATCTGCATTCGCATCTGTAGCAGGTAGAAGAATTTTCTCTTGACAGTCACCTACTTGAAGTGAGAGGTTACTTGCTGTACTTTGTGTCATGATTCTGTTTGTTCCAGATTTAGCTTAAAAGCGATTGCATTTGTCTTGGGAAAGCAATCGCCTTTTCTGACTTCAGCAACTTACGCCGCTACTCTGGCTCGAACTCCCAGCAGCCCAATCACTTGTTCAGCACTAGCAGCCACACGATTGAGTCCGTACTGTCTTGGTCTTGCGTACCACACTTCTTGACTGCACCCGACGAAGCCAACCAAACGCCCTTCTTGAAAGAGTTTGGTGCTAAAAGATAACCAGTTAATCTCGCCGTGGTACAGACCAAAGACAGTGCAGGCTTTTTCCAATTCATCGCTCAGACGTTCATTGCGTTCCAAAGGTGTTTCTGGTAGAGTCGCTTTGACTTCTGCAACTCTTGTAGCGAACCAGTTGCGATCAAAGGGTAGCCGTCCGCCACCAACTAACTGCACCCATACCGTAATCCCGCCTTCGATCCAGATGGTACGGACTGATTCGGGTTCGACTTGGATAATCTCACCAATGATGCGACGGTCACGAGCAGTCAGGGGGTCAAGGGTAGGGGCTACAGCTTCAGCTTGGGTTTCGAGGTGGCTGTACAGTTCAGCTTGGGCTATCGCTTGCTCATCTCTGCGAGGGGTATCAGCAATTAGTGTTTGATTTAGCTTGAAGCTTGAGGGTGCTTGCTGTGTATAGGTTGAATGCATCATAATGAGGATCTCCAATTATTTGGACAAAAAGCGATCGCTCGGTTTGCGAGACTAGAGGCGGTCGCTTTTTAATTTCATCTTATGAATATAGTGTAATGCATTTGCACTGCAAAATCAAGACTTGCATTACAAAAGTTTTCAATATTTTCAAGTAGAGATATACTTCGATCAAATAAATGCACTGCAATACATGGAGATTATGAAACTTGATGCTCAGGTAAGTTTTCGTACTAGCAGCGAAATCAAGGCAAAAATAGAAAGCCTAGCTAGAGAAGCTGGCAAGAAACCGTCACAAATAATTAATGAACTGTTAGTAAGGGCTTTAGAGACTTCAGAACAGCCTCAAAAGCATGATGAAGTACTCAGCTTAGAAACGATGCGTCAAACGCTTTTACTCGTGGAGCAACGGATGAATAAATTGGAGCAAGAATTGGAGGGAAAATTCGCAGCCTGAGAGAAGAAAATGAATCTCTCAGGCAACAACACGAGCTTGTCTTACGAATAATGAAAGGAAGCCCGCCTCCGTCAACTGACAAGGCGGGTTGACTTTTCTTAATCCAAAATGCATTATAAATGAATACAATGCATTATAATTCAAGTAACAAAAATCTTGCGTATCTTTTCACTAGGAGATGCTTGTTAACGTTAACAGGGGGTTTGTATATCCTTGTAGCGACAAGAATGAGGTTGACATACTTCCTGGTGTGCTGGCGTTATAGCAAAATGCCTTATCAAATTTTGCTTTAGCATTCAGCATTACTTGGTGATTACTTAAAATTAATCCCCGCTAACAGCCTGGAAAACTTAGAGCGGGGATGCCCAAATGATCATCGGTTAAGACTATGGACACTCAAAGAATATCAAATTTTCTTAAACTATGCACAGCAGTCAATTACGTTATTGACCACCAAATACCTCTGCTGTATAGATACAAAAGTGCTTTTCGTGTTGAAATAGAGGCAGAACAAGAAAAAATCTTTTATCAGCTAAATGTGCTTTTTAACACCTCTCCTATCTATAAAAACAGGAGAGAAATATGCTGACACTAGACAGAGAACAAACAACAGCACTTGATTACGGTGTTGTCAATACCAGCATCCAGGAAACCTTCACCGCCATCGACCGATTCGAGTGGCAAGCGGTAAATGAAATCCTTCTGATGAGGGAACAGCAGCTTTACCTGCAAGCTGGATATAAAAACTTTGAAGAATACTGCCAGCGTGAATTATACGCCTGGGGTGGATACCGACGAATCAACCAACTGCTAGGAGCCAAAAAGGTCATAGACGCAGTTGGCGAGTTGGGTGGACACATCAAAAATGAGCGCCAAGCTCGTCCGTTACTTCGCTTAGTCAAGGAACCAGAGAAACTAAAACAAGCTGTAGCGATCGCTCTGAAAGATAACCCTGACCCAAGTGTTTCAGACTTTGCGGCTGCTGCAAATATTGTGGTTCCTCAACTTCCACGCAAAAAGCAATCTATTCAGGAACCACTGGTTCCCAAAATTCAAGAACCAGTGGTTCCTGAACCTGCTAAAGTCACGGTTTCACAACAGTCACACCCAAGGTATGGGAATGAGGGAACCATTGAGGCAGACGCACCGAATCACTGGCAGCAGATTGTTACCTTTGCTGATGGCGAGAGGTTGTTGATCAACAATGCTGATTTAGATGCCCACAGTGTCCCATTCCCCACAGAGCCAAGTTATCCACCACAATACTCTGAGGCGATCGCTGCACTCAAAGAGCAACACAAGCTTGAGTTAGAGCACTTACAACAAGAATTGAGAATTGGACTACAGTCAGAAGCCACAGCCAGAGCCGAAGAACAAGTAATTGAACAACTCTCAACCTTGCAAAATCTGTACAAGCAACAAAGGGAGCAAAACGTTCAATTGCAGCAGCGATTGGATGAAATGGAATCGTTACGACAGTTGGAAACTGAGAACCAACAGCTTAGGCAGCGCATTCAGGATTTGGAAAACGCTAAAGAGCCTCGAACTGGACAAGATTGGGGAAATACTTACACCAAACAAGGGGCTAAAGCGCTAAACAAGAAGGTTCAGCAAGCTCTAGAGAAAACTATTGACCTGCGATCGCTAGCCCAGGAACCACCAAAGGAAAATGCACAGGAATGCTTACGGCTAATGGGTATGGCGTTGAAGAATCTTGCCAGCGCTATGAACAATACCCAAGCACTTGAAGCTGCTGCGATAATTCTGGGGAGTGACCCGACACCATCTGCGATCGCATATCGAGCCGAGCAACTGGAAATGTTGCCCCAGGCAGTTAGCGATATTAGGGCAGTGCTAGCTAAACCTGGGTGTAGCTGGCAGGAATATTGGGTAGTGGCGCAAGAGTACGAGGTGATTAAACAAGATTACTGGGCAGAATTGACCACCCAAGAGACTGATTTAATTACCGCTCTCCAGAACGCATCCTCTCAACCAGACACCATCGACATCGGCTCTATCGTTGCCCATGCTGACCCCTACCGCACTTTGTATGTGGAAAGGGGTGAAGTCGTAGAGGATTTAGGCGAGGAAGTAGTGGTGGCTTGGGATTGTTGGAAGGAGCAATCAAAAAAGACTGACAGGTATTTCCGGGACGAGTTGCGATTCTGGCAGCCTCAATAGGCTTTCATTGCATCGGTAGCTTTTTAGACAACCAAATACAAGTACCAAACCCTGCAATCGCTGTAGGGAAAATTCCGTGCGTCAACATAACAGGAGATTGTACAATGACCGCAACTATTACCAGACCCAAACCCAAAAAGGCTGCTGCTAAACCACAGTCACCGTATAAAAGGCTTCATGTGATTATTCCCATAGAAGATATGCTGTGGGCTTCCCAGCAAAAGCCCTCAGTTACGCAATTGTGGCAAGAATGCTGGACGGCTGACCCTTATGGTTCTCGGTGGATGCCTTTGACCTCTGCTTTGGGGTACAGTACTTTTATCTCTGCGAAGAAAATTCTAGTTGAAAGCGGGTTGTTCATTTTCAAGCCGGATAAGTCCATTCAAGATGGACGGGAAACAGCTAGCTGGATGGTAAAGAATTTGCATGGTAGCAGGATTAAAGAATTTTGGGAGAAAGCTAATTCTGCGTCACCAAAACCAGATGCTGAAAAACAAGAGCCAAATGCTGGGGATTCAGAGATGAATGCTGGCTCTGAAGAAATGGGTGCTTTAAATCAAGCATCTATTTTAGGTGAAAGTCAGTTAGAGCAAGGGTTACAGGAAACCTCACAAACTGTTCAGGAACACCTCACAATCTCTTCAAAAGAGATTGTGAGGTGTATCTCTGACACGCTAAATGAGATTTTGCCCTGTGAGAAGACGGCTCACGCGCCCTTGGAGGGCGCTTCGCCTCAGACTGTTGAAAGCGTGTCAGAGAAAGAGAAAGACTTGCCTATGGCAATGGACTGCACAACGCTGACGCTTGTGGATGCTGCACCAAGTCAATCTGCTTTATTGATAGGAGAAAACCAGGATTGTGGCGTTGAATTGAGGGACTGTCATGGAGGTACTTGTTCTGCCGCGCCCGTCGCTAAAAATGAAAAATTTTTAAATTCTGCGATGTCTAGCGACAAGCCGTTTCACGTCCACGCTAATCAAACTCAGGGGCAGGTAGAACAGGGAAATTCAGCTTCGTTGTCAGGAGAAAACCAAGTTTTGGGTGTAGAAGTCAAAGCAGTTTATGAAGGTACTGGTTCCGCCGCGCCTGTGCCAAATCCTGAAAAATGGTCGCATGAGGCAATAGTTGTACGGTCAAATGTACGACCGGAGCGTATGCAGAAACTCAAGGTTGCGGGAAATTCGGGGGAGAATCCGGGGTTTGAGTTCTTGCAGGAGTGTTGGAGTGATGACCCTGCTTTGCAGATTGTAATTAAAAAGGTGCTGCTTAAGTTTCCGCAGTGGGAAATTGCGATTGTGGATGGGGTGCTGGCTGATTGGATAGGTGAGGAGGTAGGTTCATAAATCAGCCTACACCAATTACATTGTTGTTATGCAATAGATGGCAGAGTCTGACCCCGCATCACCATCTGCTGTAACACAACCCTTTTAATTGGGTGATGTTCGCCTTGAATACCAAGCATGAACAAGTAGATTCTGAAAAAATAGCACAGGTGCATCAAAGCCGCCCGATGCAATGAGTGATGCAACTTCTTGGGGTGGCAGCACAGCAACATCGCGACCATAAGACGCGCGCATCTTTTCAATATCTTCCTCCGGCAGTTCGGCAGACTTCATCATTCGCAACCAAACATTAAGAAGGCTTTGATAGGCTGAAGTAGACATATCATAAGCTATATCGGAACTAATCAAATATCCTTGGGGGCGAAGCCGTAAAGCAATCTGATTAAAAAAGTTGCGCCGCTCCTCTTTCTGCATGAGGAAGTGAGAAACGACAAGGCAAGTCGCTGCATCAAACTCGTTTGATGCAGGCAACGAATCGAGATAACCTTCGTGGAAAGTGCAGCGTGCCGTGATTCCACTTTCTTCAACCTTCTGGCGGCAAACATTAAGCATAGGAATCGCAGGCTCTACCGCAGTGAATCGCCATTGTGGAAATGCTTGGGCAAGAGCAATCAATTCCGAGCCAGTTCCTACACCAACGCAGAGTATCCGGGCATCAGCAGGAAGTTCTAATAGTATGGCTCGGATAAACAAATCAAGAGAGTCGCGGATTGGAGCCAACTTAGCCCACCTTTTATCATAGTCAGAAGCGGCTTTTTGATCGAAAATAAAAGCTGGTTTTTGATTTTTCATATGGGGAAGCCAATAAGAAAGTAAGCGGAGTTTGCCAAAGTCAATAATTAAGGCACGTCTACAAAGATCGTCTCAAGACAAAAGCGGCGTATAGACCTGCTGGGCCTCCGTCTTGCATCAAAACAATCGGCAAGAAATTGAGCATGAATGCTTATTTCAATTGTACTTTTGCTTTAATCTAGACTTTACACGTCAAAGTAAGCTACAAATTTTTTGCCCAGTTTGTCAAAAATTTGCCCTTACATTTCGATAGGCTTTCGGGGTGACTTTAACCCTGTTCTGTCACTTTGGGAGAAGCCAGTTCCTGAAAGCCTTTGAGAGCCTTATTTTTCAGATTTTGGCTATAAATTTTAGTTTCTCTTAGAAAAGAAAAGCTCAAAAATTTATCAAATCAAAGTTTCAGAGTTTCGCTCCGATTATTGTTTTCCGAAAGTGACAAAACAGGGTTAATAAATCGACGAAATGCGCCTGCAAAATGACTATACAAACCCCTTGGAGATTGCTGAAACTCTCTGTGTAGGTCGATCCCAAATTGTTGAATTAAAAGGTCTTGGGCTGCACACTGTGCAATAATTCCAACCGTTTTACCCGTCAATTCATCGGCAATTTACTTGATAAATATAGGGTTAAAATTAATACCTACCATTTCCTGCTTGCTTTCCAGCACGACTTCATACGGCAAGTTTGCAGGTAGGACGCAAATATTACCTTCTCTAACTTGCTGTTTTCTAAGTTGACCTTGTAACGGCTTTCAACACAAAATCAAACTCGGTCGAGTAAAACGGTTTACTTTGATTTTTCGCCTTGAGTTCGTTTGGTGTTTCATGCTTTTGTAATTGAACAATCGCTGATCGAACTGCAAAGGTGGTATCTGAATCCAGGTGAGGATCGCCAGCCATAAAGATTTGAGTTGTCAGCGAAGTATATTCTGGGACACTGACTTTGAAATGGATGTGAGCCGCTCGCCAAGTATGCCGTCCTAGTAGTCGTAGCAACTCGCCTGATGGCCCGTTGGCTGGCACGTTATAACCCAGAGGCACCACAGTTTCAAACATATATTTACCACTGGCATCTGTTTTGAAACATCCCCGAAAGTTCCCTTGCGGTTGAGATGAATCCTGAATGTCATACAATCCCTTAGAATTCGGTTGCCAAACATCAATCAGGGCATTAGCGAGCGGTTGACCGTTTACATCTAAAACACTGCCTGACAGGAAAAGCGTGTCACCTTCTGGATCAATGCCCAAGCGATCACCCAGGAGACGTTCTGCTGCATTCGGCACATACAATGGTCCTTCTAAATTGCTTTCTGTACCGTTATGTGTATTTTGTAACAGCTCTACCAACTCTGAGATCCCTAATATATCTGTTAACAAATGTATCTCTCCAGTAGGAATCTCTTGAGTATGGTGGCTTGCCTGGTTAAGGAAATCACGTCCCTGCTGTAATTCTGGTTCAGTCAGATTCACCTCGCGCACAAAGTCATGCAAATGTTGAACCAAACTTGTATAAATTTCATATAGTCGCGGGTGGGATTTGCCGCGATCGCCATGCTCGACGACAGCTTTAGTAATGGTGTCAAGGGTGATATTATCCATGATTGAACTCCTTATTTGTTAAGTAATTAACATACTGGTTCGCCTATCTTAAAAGCGTGTTAAAGTACCCGCTCCAAATTTTGGGATGGATGGTAATGTGTAGCTAATCGTGGCGGCTCCTGTCGGCGTTCAAGCTCCTGGATATGACTGGAAAGGGAACGAATGACCCAACGCTTGTTGGTAGATATTCGCCAGATTGCTATCTGCCGTGTTAGTTATCATGCAGTGATTCACCAAGTCATACAGTGGAGCGCAACCAAAGGTTGTATCCTTCTCTAAACTCAACCGCAACACCTCTCCTTGTCCTGCAAGAAAGCCTTTGTTGGAAATGTAAATATCACCATCAGAACCGATTTCTAGACCTGTCGGATTAATTAGCTCATCATCCAAGATCGTGGTGCGAGTTTTACTATCTGGAGATACATAAATCAGGGCACCTGCGTCACTTTCATTCAAGATTCCGTCCGCATCATATTCCAGGACATAGAGACCGCCAAATTTATCAAAGGCCAGATCCGCGATATTCGTAAAACCCCCTGCATAAACTTCCGGTTGACCTTCAGCATTAATGCGGTAAACTTTTGCTGTTTCTGCCTGAAAAGGAAACCCAGTCAATTCGCCAACATAGAGAGCGCTATCAGGGCCAACGGTGACTGAGGTGGGGACAGGCTGCCGCACCACGGCTTCCCCCGTAAGCGGATCAGTCGTGGTATAAGTTGGAAAGACTGTTTCTAAAGTCGGTTCGCTGCTAAAGGCTCGCTGACTGAGCAAATCATTGGCACCTGCATCTACGACATAAGCTGTATTGTCTTTAATCAGCAAGTCATAGAGGTTAGTGTCTACATTTTGCCCATCGGGGTTGTTATTTTGCTCATAAGCACCAAAATCGCTCAATCTTGTCCAAGAAGCACCACCATCAAAGTTATTGATTGCGATCAACTGGCTAAAATCAGGAACTTGTAGAATATTATCTCGATTGGCTGGATTGCTACCAAGACCCATGATCGCATAGGCGTTTCCATAGGCATCAAACTCAATGTCATTCACACCTGCTGCATCTGATCCATCGGGTAATGCCAGCGATGGTAGTCCGGTTACGACTCGTTCTACAACACCATTTTGGATTCGGGTAATTGCACCTGTTGCACCATAGAATACAGACGCGCCTGGTTGAGATGGAGACGGAATACTGGTACCTGTCCCCCCTCGTCCTGCTTCGGCAACATAAAGTGCCCCATCAGGACCAAAGCTCAACTTACGTGGACTATCCAGACCAGATGCCAGCACCTCAATTTGCGATATCTGTGGTGTTTTTACTGTTTGGGACATGGTTTTCCTCCTTTGAATTTACGATGCTCTATCCTCAATAAGCTAATCGGCATTTAAGCTGCAATATAACTTACATTACCTTTGTTTTTGATTTTCCGATGCCACTTAATGACTAACTCGCCTTGATTCAACAAATTA